>NZ_JBSFNS010000235.1:0-2499 GCF_053587275.1 Amycolatopsis sp. NPDC003676 | reverse complement strand
GCTGCCGGACAACCTGGCCGCGGCACTGCGATAGGCGGCTTCCGCGGCGGCGACCGAGCCGGTGACGGCCAGGCGGAGCGCGCGGTACCAGTCGGCAGGTGCGAGACCAGGCCGGTCACCCCGAGCACGCCGAGCACGGCCAGCACGAGCACGCTCCCACCGAGCGCCGCCAGCGCCCGGATATGGGCCTGGATCAGGGCGAACGGCTCGTCGAGCAGTTCGCGGAAACGCAGGGGCCGGATCGGTACCGTCGGCGGAGAGTGCGGCGCCGGCGTGGACGCCGGTGCCGGATCGGTCCAGCCGCCGGTGTTGCCGTCGAACGCCTCCTTGTACTGCGCGTCGGGCAGCTGGGCGAAGCCGGCCTCGATCACGGTCAGCCTGGTACCGGCGCCGACCGGTTCGAGAGTGAATTCCACGTAGGTGCGACGCGGGTCGTCGTCGGGCAGGCCGTAGATCTGCCAGGTGTAGCCGAAGACGTTCGGCTCCTCGACCCGCTCGACCCGCATATTGGCCACGTGACCTTCCTTCCAGGTCATCCGGGCTTCCCCACCCGGGCGCAGGTCGATGGTGGCGGTGTTGCCGAACCAGCTCGCGAGCCCCTCGGCGGTGGTGAGCGCCGCCCACACCTTGGCGGGCGGATGGGCGAGCTCGACGGTTCGCACGATCTGATCAGGGAATCCCATGGCGTTCTCCTCAGTCAGTAGCAACCAGTTGGTTGCAACTCAGGGTATGGCAACCATTTGGTTGCGTCAAGGGTCAGTGCCCGCCGGTGACCCGGAACCCGCGCGGGACCAGCCACACCGCGCCGACCGCCACCAGCGCGACGACGATCGCGGAGATGTAGGACGTCGTGGTGAGCGCGGTGTCGAAGGCATGGCTCGCGGCGTCGACGAGCTGGGTGTGCGCGGGTTCGGGCAGTTCGGTGGCCACCTCGTAGGCCCCGCCGACCGACCCGCTCGCCTGCTCCACCTTGTCGGCCGGGACCGGCGGGTTCGCCATGTGCTGACTGAAGATCCTGGCGTGCAGACTGCCGAGCAGCGCGACGCCGAAGCCCACGCCGACCTCGTAGTTGGTCTCCTCGACCGCGCCCGCCTGACCGGCCCGATCGGCGGGCACGGCGCCGACGAGGACGGCCGCGGCCGCGGTCACCGCCATGCCGTCACCGAGCCCGAACGAGACGAGCACCAGCGCGACCACCGGATAGGTCGTCGGCTCCGGGCTCACCGCCAGCAGCAGGAACCCCAGCGACACCGCGCCGAGGCCGACCCCGAGCACCGCGCGGACGCCGAACTTGTCCATGAGCATCGGCGTCAGCAGCGAGGCGGTGAGCAGCGTGAGGGCCGCGGGCAGCATCCGGATGCCCGCCTGCGACGGGCTGTAGCCGTGGACGTATTGCAGCCACAGCGAGACCAGGAACATGGCCGCGCCGATGGCCATCATGGCGAGCAGGGTCGCGACGGCGGCCGCGGTGAACGCGCCGTTGCGGAACAGGCGCACGTCCAGCAGGGGATCGTCGGCGGTGAGCTGGCGGCGGACGAACCAGTACATCGCGCCGATGCCGACGAGCAGGATCACCCAGTCGACCGGTCCCGCTTCACCTTTCGCGAGATGCTTGATGCCCCAGGCCAGGCACACGATGCCGATCATCGACAGCGCCGCCGCGAACCAGTCGAGGCTGCCCGCCTGCGGCGCCCGGTATTCCGGCAGCACCCACAACCCGACCACCACCGTCACCAGGACCACCGGCACATTCAGCCAGAACGCCGAGGACCAGCCGAAGTGCTCGACCAGGAAACCGCCGATGATCGGCCCGACCGTGGCGCCGACGCCGGCGACCGCGGCCCAGATCCCGATGGCCATCGTGCGCTCGCGCGGGTCGGCGAAGATATTGCGGATCAGCGAGAGCGTCGATGGCATCACCATCGCGCCACCGATCCCGAGCAGCACCCGGCCGCCGATCAGCTGGGCCGCGCTGCCCGCGGTCGCCGCGACCACCGAGGCGATGCCGAAGAGCACGAAACCACTGATGAACAACAGCTTTCGGCCCACCCGGTCACCGAGCGCGCCCGCGAGAGCTTGCCGTAGAGCGGGGTGCTGATCGTCGCGGTGATCAGGTAGGCCGTCGTCG
Organism: Amycolatopsis sp. NPDC003676; assembly: GCF_053587275.1. NCBI lineage: Bacteria > Bacillati > Actinomycetota > Actinomycetes > Pseudonocardiales > Pseudonocardiaceae > Amycolatopsis > Amycolatopsis sp. NPDC003676. The sequence continues at coordinate 371 of NZ_JBSFNS010000235.1, read as the reverse complement.
CCCAGGCCTGCAGCGAGTAGCCGTGCAGGTCGTCGGCGATGGTGCGGATCGAGGTCGACACGATCGTCTGATCGAGCGAGGCCAGCAGCATGCCGAGCATGAGGCCGGACAGGATGGTCAGGATCTGGCGGTGGGTGAAGCCGGCGGGTGATTCCACCGGGGCCGCGGTCGTCGTCACGAATCGTTCTCCATCGCGGTAGTGCTCAGTGCGGTCGAGCGGGTCAGCAGGGTCGGGCGGGCCGCGTCGTAGTCGTCGACGAAGCGCGTCAGCAGCGCGGCGAAGGTCGCGCGGTCCGCACCCGACCAGTCCTCGGTGACGATGGCGACGGACTCGCGGCGGCGGGTCCGGATGCGTTCGGCGACCTCCCGGC
>NZ_JBSFNS010000234.1:0-2499 GCF_053587275.1 Amycolatopsis sp. NPDC003676 | reverse complement strand
GGAATCTGGTTCCCTCAAGGAGCCCTTCACGGACTTCCGGCGGCCAAGGACCAGGAGCGGCAGCCGCCGGAGCTCACGCCGTGCGCAGCACCCGCCACGCGGAGAAGCCCAGCAGCACCAGCTCCGCAGCCGAAAACCCGACCAGCGCGAGCGGGCTCGGCACCCACAGCAGCGTCATGCCGACCAGCAGCACCGGCACCACCAGCCCGGCGTAGGCGGCGAGGAAGATCCCCGCCAGCACCTCGCCCCGGGACAGCGGATCGGCCAGCGCCGCCACCGTCGCGACCGACGCGCGGAACCCGAGCCCCATCCCGCTCCCGGCGATCACCGAACCGGCGAAGAACAGCGCCAGCGAAGGCAGCAACGCGGCCACCGAAAGCACCGCCAACCCGATCGGCATCAGCACGAACCCGAGCCGCAGCTGCGCCCGCGACTCCATCGACGCGAAGACCACCTGCGACACCGCCGCGGCGGCCAGCATCGAGCCAGCGGTGACCCCGGCGAGCATCCGGTTGTGCTGGTGCAGTCCCTCGGAGAGCAGCGTCGGCGCGAGCGACATGAACAGCCCAGTAATCGCGAACGCGGCGAACACCCCGATCGCCGCGCCGACGAACGCCGGCCGCGCCCCGGCGGGCAGCGACACCCGCTGCGGCCGGTACGCCGGACGCTCCTCGCGCCGTTCGACGGTCTCCGGCACCAGGCACACCGCGAACGCCGCGACCAGCAGCACGATCAGAAACACGACGAACGTGCTGGTCAGCGGACCGTCGATGTACTGCGCGAAGACGCCGCCGACCACCGGGCCGAGCCCGAGTCCGCCCATGTTCACGACGGTGGCGATCAGGCCGGAGCGGCCGAGATCCTGGTCCGGACGGGTCACCGCGCGCAGTTCCGACAGGTGCGCGGTGGCGGTGGCCGTCAGCGCGCCGATGCCCACGCCGCACACGAATCGCGCGATCAGCAGGCCCGGAACCTCCGGCCAGAGCAGGAACAAGACCGCGGACAGCGCCTCGGCGAGCACCGAAGCGAGGATCACGCGGCGGCGGCCGAGCCAGTCGCTGACGTGCCCGGCGAGGTAGAGGCTGGCCATCACGCCGACCGCGTAGGCCGCGAAGACGACGGTGACCAGGAACGTCGGAAAGCCGTCCCGCTGCTGGTAAAGCGCGTACAGCGGAGTGGGCACGGTGGAAAACGCGAGACACGCGGCGAACGCGAACGCGATCACTCGGAACCCCCAGCCGTGGCTGACGCGCCATCCGGCCGGGGCGGTGAAAGCGGGCGGAACTGTGGTGACCATGTCGACCTTCCAAGCGGGAACCAACGTCTGCCACGATCCCCCGCCCCACTCATCAAGTCCAACGAAAAGTGTTGGTCAGAGTTATCTGGATGGGCGATAATTAGCCGATGGAGACGCGTCAGCTGGAGTTTTTCGTCGCGGTCGCCGAGGAGCTGAGCTTCACGCGGGCGGCGCAGCGGCTGTTCGCCACCCAGTCCACCGTTTCGGCGACGATCCGCGCGCTGGAGACCGACCTCGGCGCGACGCTGTTCGACCGGTCTACCCGCCGGGTCGCGCTGTCAACCGCGGGCGAGCTCTTCCTGCCCGAGGCGAAAGCGGCGCTGGACTCGGTGGAGCGGGCCCGCGAGGTGGTGCAGCAGGCGTCCGCCGGCCTGCGCGGGAGCCTCCGGATCGGCACGCTGACCAGCATGAACGCGTTCGATCTGCCGGTGCTGCTCGGCGCGTTCCACCGCAGGCACCCGCTGGTCGACCTGCACCTGACGGTGTCCCTCACCGGGTCGTCCGGGCTCGCCGACGACGTCCGCCACGGCCGCCTCGACGTCGCGCTGCTCGGCCTCTCGCGGGCGGAACTCGGCGGCTTGGACGCGACGCAGCTGGCCAGCGTGCCGTACTACGCAGTGCTGCCGGACAGCCATCCGCTCGCCGAGCGCGAGTCGGTCAAGCTGCCGGAACTGGACGGGGAACTGTTCGTCGACTGCCCGCGCGGCTTCGGGAACCGGCTGGCGGTGGACCGCGAATTCGCCACGCTCGGTCTTTCGCGCCGGGTAGCCGCCGAGGTCGCCGACCTGCGGACCGTCCCGCGCTACGTCGCAGCCGGGCTCGGCGTCGCGGTCCTGCCCGGCACCGCCCGGCTGACCATGCCGGGCGTCGTGTCGATCCCGCTCGCCGAGACGTCGCTGACCTGGCCGCTTACCGTCGTGGTCTCCGCGAAGCGGCCGCCGTCGCAGGCCCTGCGGACGCTGCTGGAGCTGTTCGTCGCGGCCGCGGCGGAGGGAGATATTACGGAGTTCTGACCGGGCCCCGGGCGGCCGGAATAGCGACCGGCGCCGCAGCGTCATCCTGTACACGGAATCCGCGATGGGAGAGAAGGAAATGACGGAAAAAGCGATCCTGGCCGGCGGGTGTTTCTGGGGCATGGAGGAGCTGTTCCGCCACCAGCCCGGCGTGACCGCCACCCGCGTCGGCTACAGCGGCGGCGACGT
>NZ_JBSFNS010000233.1:0-2519 GCF_053587275.1 Amycolatopsis sp. NPDC003676 | reverse complement strand
CCCACAGTTTCACGGTGATCGACGACGGCGTCCAGACGGTCTGGATCGCGACGCCGGTGTCCGAGTCGTTCGCACCAGGTACGCAACGTATCTCGACTCATTGGCCGAACGAGTATCGAAGGTTAGCGTTGATCAAGGTGTTCAGGCGGTAGCGAAGGTGACCGATCGCGGAGTCGTCGAGGTTCGGAGTGTCGATGTAGAGGGTCCAGCGGAGGTCTGTGCCGCCTCGGCCGTCCGTGGGGAGGTCGAAACGGATACGGGCCGTGGGGTGTTTCGGCCACAGTGAGCTCCAGATGACGAGGTCGGGATCGTTGTGCTCGAGGATGGTCGGGCGTTGCTCGTCGGGGAGCAGGATCAGCCAGGGGCGGGTCGGGTCGCGGTCCGGGTTTGTCAGCGCGGCGTAGACGGCGTGGGGCGGGGCGGGTTGGTTGCGCTTTCGGCTGCCTATGGGGTGCATGGCGCGGATGGTAGTGGGGAACCGCGGTCGGGCGTGGTGACCGCGGTTCGGCGGTGGGTCAGGTCGACAGGGCGTTGGCGATGTCGCTGTGTCCGCAGCGGGCTGCTTGGGGTGCGAGGAGAGTGCGGAGTCGGGGAGGGAGGTCGGAGTTGATGGCCGCCACGGACTTCCACATTTCTGGGTCGGTGGTCGTGAACGAAGTGACCAGGGACTCGAGGTCGTCGAAGTCGGCGAGTAGGGTGAGTGAGCGGGTTCGGGCGGCGGGGGCCTGGCGGAGGACGATGCGGATCAGGGTGTTGGTGGCGCCGGCGGCGGGGGTCGCGGTGAGGGCGGCATGGAAGTCGGGGGTGGTAAGGGTGGCGATGGTGGTGGCGAGGTGGTCGTGGGTGTGGGGCGGGAGGGCGTCGACGAGGGGGAGGGCCGCGGACCAGAGGTTGTGGGCGGCGGCCGTGGTGACGGCGGCCGACAAGGTGTCCGGGCGGTGCATGACGGGGAGGGCGGCGAAGCGGCGGCGGTCGGGTTCGTCGAAGGCCAGTGCTACGGGGATGAGGATGTCCCAGTGGTCGCCGGTGTGGGCCTGCTCGATGAGCGCGGTGAGTGCGTCGTCGGGTTCCGCGGAGATTCGGGCGGCGACGGTGTGGAGCTGGGCTGGTGACAAGTGTTGGGCGAGGGGGAGCAGGTCGAGCCAGAGATCGTGGGTGAGCGCGAGGTCGACGACGCCGGTGAGGACGGCCGGGTCCTGCATGAGTGGGCGTTCGACGAGACGTTGCAGGGCGGTGGATTCCATGCCCGCGGCTACCGGGAGGAGGGTGTCCCAGGCGTCGAGCTCGGTGACGGCGGTGAGTAGGGCGTCGAGGATTTCGGGGGCTTGATCGGCGACGACATTGCCCAGGTGGGAGCGTTCGGTGGGGCCCAGGAGGTCGAGGAGGGCGATGGCTTCGGGCCACTGGTTTTCGGCGGCGGTGGCGCGGATCATGCCGGGGATGCGGTCGGTGACGATGGTGAGGAGGCGGTCGGCGGCGTCGGTGTTCTCGAGGTAGTAGCCGACGTGGAGGAGGTCGATGTCGGCGGCGTGGGGGAGGGCGGCGCGCAGGACCTGGTCGGGGACGGCGCCGGCCAGGCGGCCCATGGTGAGGTAGTCGCCGCGGGCGATGAGTTCGCGGGCGGTGGCGGCGGCCATGCGGTCGGGGACTTCGGCGATGAGGGCGGTGGCGCGGCGGGGGTCGAGGGTGACGGTGGCGTCGGCGAGGAAGGTGGGGGAGAGGGCGCCGGCGATGGCTACGGCGCGGGCGGGGTCTACCGAGCCGGCGATCGCGGCGGCCAGGACGGGGCCGAAGGCGGCTTCGGTGATCTTGGCGGCGATGGGCGCGGGGATGAGTTTGGCGGCGGCGCCGATGCGTTGCATGCGGCGGGACTCGCGGTCGGCGATGGTGGTGGTGATCTGGTCGCGGAACCGGCGCAGTGCCTCGGGTGGGAGGTCGGCCAGGAAGTCGAGGTCGGTGGAGTCGCGGCGGTCGAGGACGCGGGCGAGCTTGGCGATCTCGGCGGTGCTGTGGTGGGTGGTGGTCACAGGCCGAGCACCTTCTTCACCGCGGGGCGGGCGAGGCGGGGGATCAGGCGCATGCCGGAGTTGACGGCGTCGTCGAGGGCGGCGCGGCGGGTGTCGAACGCGGCGCGGACGTAGGTGTCGAGGACCGTCAGCTGCTCGGGGGTGAGGTTCGCGAATTCCGGGGGTGGTGGGGCGCCGAGTGTCGCGGTGAGTTGAGCCAGGGCATCCGGCACGGACCTTCTCCTTCGCTGCGGTGTTCGGCAGAACGTACTGCCGGTACGAATTCCGATACTGCCGGTCCGGAAGGGGAATGTAAAGCGGGCTGGCTGGGTGGTGTCGCTGGTCATACCTGGCGAACGGGGTGCTTACCGGAGCGAGTCGAGGTGATGCTGCCAGGTCGTACTTGCGGTACGTGTACGGTGTGACGGGTGACCAGACCGAGCCGCCGACCGCCGCCGGTGAGCCGGGATGTCATCGTCGATGCCGCGATCCGCGTGCTCGATCGGGACGGGC
>NZ_JBSFNS010000232.1:0-2553 GCF_053587275.1 Amycolatopsis sp. NPDC003676 | reverse complement strand
GGGGTGAGTGCGGCGTGACCATCGATCAGGTTTCCGACTCCGTGTATGTCGTCGCCGGAACGAATGTCAACTGGGCGCTGATCAGCGACGGCACCGGCGTGACCCTCGTCGACGCCGGGTACCCCGCCGACACCCCGCTCGTGCTCGACTCGGTTCGCCAGATCGGCCACGAGCTCGCCGACATCACCGCCGTCCTGCTGACCCACGCGCATCTGGACCATATCGGCGCTGTCCCCCGGCTCGTCGACCTGCTGAACGTCCCGGTCCACACCGGTGCCGAGGAGGTCCGGCACGCCAAACGTGAGTACCTGCAACAGATCACGCCGGGCCGGCTGGTGCGGACGCTGGTCGCGCCCGGCGGGGCGCGCTGGGTCGCGCAGACACTGCGCGCGGTCCGCGGCGGTATGGGTACCAGCGTGCCGACCGCGACAGCGGCATCGATGCTTCCCGGCGGACTCGTCGCCCTGCCGACACCCGGTCACACCGACGGGCACACCGCGTATCTCCTTCCCGCCGAAGGGGTCCTGTTCTCCGGCGACGCGCTGGTGACCGGTCACCCGCTGTCCCGCCGGACCGGACCGCAGCTGCTGCCGCCGGTGTTCCATCACGACCTGGCCCGCACCCTCGACAGCGCTCGCGCGCTCACCCGGCAGCCCGCGCACACCCTCGTCCCCGGCCACGGGCAGCCGACCCGGCTCGTCCTCGCCGACTTCACCGACACCGTCCGATGACCCCGCGACCACGACACCGAACAGCAGCGCGCTCGATCATGGTGGGCGCCACCGTGCTGGCGATGGGCAGTTGTTCACCGCTGCCGGACGCGCCGACCGAGATCACTGCGGATTTCGAGAACATCGCGGGCATGTACGAGGGCAACGACGTCATGGTCCTGGGCCTAGCGGTCGGCAAGGTCGACAAGATCATCCCCAAGGGCACCTACGTCGAGGTCCACATGACCATCGACGGCGGCGTGAAGATCCCCAAGGAAGCGATCGCCGCGATCATCTCCCCCTCGATCGTGACCGACCGCCACATCGAGATCACCCCGCCCTTCACCGGCGGTGAGTCGATGAAGTCCGGTGAGCACCTGCCCAAGGCACGCACCAGGACCCCGGTCGAGCTGGACACGATGATCAAGACCATCGACCAGTTCTCCGCCTCGCTCAAGCCGGAACCCGGTCAGGAAGGACTCGGCCCGCTCTCTGGCCGGGTGCTCTACCCGGTGCTCAACGGCAACGGCCAGAAGATCCGCGAAACCCTCGACGCCCTGTCTTCGGCGTTGAAGATCGGTGTCGACAACAAGGACGCCATCTCCAACATCATCCTCGAGCTCAACGAGCTGACGACGATGCTGGCCGACAACGACCAGTCGGTGCGCGACTTCAGCAACCGGGTCACCGCCATGTCGGGCCTGCTGGCCGAACAGGCTCCCGGCCTGCAAGCCACGCTGGATCAGCTGAACGCGTTCCTGGCCAACACCTCCACGATGTTCGGCGAGCACGCCGACGAACTGTCGACTTCGCTGACGGGGCTGACCAACGTCACCAACCAACTACGCGCCAACTCCGGCGCACTGATCGAGATCGTCGACCTCACACCGCTCCTGATGGAGAACATCGATCGCACAATGGACAAGGACGGAAGGTACTTTCGCCAGAACATCCGAATCGGATCTGCCCTGTCGGGCGAAATCATCAGTGTGTTCTGCGAGCGGATCCAGATGAGGGCCGATGGATGCCGCTCCGGGAACATGCAGGAGTTCGGCCCCGACTACGGACTCACCGCCGCCCTCCTCGGACTCACGAAATAGGTCCGGCTCAGCAGCAAAGCAATTGTCCCCGTTCGGTTCGAGGTGAGCCACGCATCCACGGCAGAGATCGTGGCGACCACGTTCTGCGGCAACTGTAGAGGAATAGGCAAGTCGCTGATGGTTTCCGTCTACGACGGAAGCACCATGTCGCATTGAATAGGAGCAGTTAACTAGCAGTTAACAACCTCACAACAAGGCGGTTCACCACATGAAGATCGCACTCATCACCGGAGGCAGCGCCAGTATCGGGCAAGCTACCGCGCGTCTGCTTGCCCGCCGGGGAATCGGAGTCGTCACCACCTTCCGGTCGCACCCCGGCGATGCCGAACAGACCGTCGCCGACATCGAGGCCGAGGGCGGCGCAGCGATCGCGCTGCCCCTGAATCTGGCCCGAATCGATGGCATCGACGACTTCGTCAACCGGTTGCAGATCGAGATGGAATCCCGGTGGGGCACCAGCACACTCGACTATCTGGTCAACAACGCCGGCATCGGCGGCCCGGCGATGTTCGCCGATATCACCGAGGAAACCTTCGATACCTTTCACAACGTGCTGTTCAAGGGCCCGTATTTCTTGACCCAGAAGCTACTTCCGGTACTCGCCGACGGCGCGGCGATCGTCAACACCGGCAGCACCTCCGCCCTGCCCTCCCGCACGACTCCCGGATACTCCGCCTACGCGGCATGATCATGGGGCGCACCGACGGCGAATTCCTCGACCAGCCGCGGTTCGATCCGATTCT
>NZ_JBSFNS010000231.1:0-2896 GCF_053587275.1 Amycolatopsis sp. NPDC003676 | reverse complement strand
GTCGAGCCGGGAAGGGAAAGGCGGGCGGGCCCGGTTCCCCCTCGCCCGGGCCCGCCCCGTTGCCTTCGCGCGCACTCGGCCGGCCACTCCGGGCAGTGCCCCGGCGATTCGCCGTACGGTCCCCCGCGGACGCCGACGAATTTCGTACCGGAATGCGACTCCGGGTGTCCATTCCCCGGAACTTCGGACTCCCGGGCCTCTCGGCCGATCGACCCATCCCCGGTCGATCGAACGAATTGCCACTGTAGGTAGCCAAAGTGTCGTTCTGAAGGCTCCATAAGGTCTACTCGGTTGCTCTGAGTAGCACTAGGGCCGAAGGTCACCTGTCACCCGGATGGAGTATCACCTGGTGGCGGTAAGTAGCTCACCGAACCGGCAAGATAAGAGTTGCCAGGTTACGTACGGTGAATATTCGCTGCGGACTGCGCGGCTTGGCGGTCCTCCGTCAGGATGGCACGCCTCCGGCGGGCGCGAAGTTCCAGGGTCGCGAAAGCCAGCGCGACCAGCGTGAGCCCGGCGGCGCAGCACATCGCCGCGGTGAGCGCGGTCTGGTGCCCGGCCGCCGGGACCACCGATTCGAACACCGACGCCAGCACGGCCGTGCCGATCGCGGTGCCGATCCGCTGGCCGGTCTGCAGCGCTCCCCCGGCGACGCCGGCCAGGCGGTTCGGGACGCATTCGAGGGTGAGCGTCGTGTTCGGCGAGATCACCATTCCGCCGCCGATCCCGCCGATCAGCAGCGGACCGGCGACCGCGAAGCCCGCAGCAGATGGCGGTACCCACTGCACGACCAAGGCCACGGACAGCAGCGAAAGCGCGACGATGCTCAAGCCGGTGACGGTCAGCCTCCGGCCGAACCGGGTCACGAGCCGTCCGGCGACGGCTGCTGTCACGGCAGAGCTCAAAGCGAACGGAGTGACTGCCAGGCCTGACTGCAGCGGCGTGTATCCGAGCCCTTGTTGGAAGAAGAGCGCGAACACCAGCCAGATCCCGGCGAACCCGCAGAAGTACAGCGCTCCGACCGCAGCGCCGCTGGCGTAGCCCGGGGTGCCGGTGAAGAGCCGGATGTCCAGCAGCGGCGGCCGGTTCTTTCGCGTAACGCGCCGTTCCCACCACACGAACGCCACGCCGAAGACGATCGCCACCCCGAACAGCCACCAGAACCGGCCGAGCCCGCCCCGTTCGGATTGCACGAGCGGAAGCAGCACGCCGAGCACCGCGACGGCCAGCAGCACGATCCCGACATAGTCGATTTCCGTGCGCCACCGGAGTTTCCGCCGGTCCGCGTGCGGCAGCAGTTTCATCGCGAGCCCGAACGCGACGACGCCGATCGGCACGTTCACGTAGAACACCCACCGCCAGCCGTCCGGGTCGCCGAACAGCGCGAGGATCACGCCGCCGAGCACCGGCCCAACGGCGGTGGAGATGCCGACGACCGCGCCGAACATGCCGAACGCCCGGCCGCGCTCAGCGCCGCGGAACAGATCCTGGATGAGGCCGCTGTTCTGCGGCGTCAGCATGCCCGCGGCACAGCCCTGGGCGAGCCGGGCGGCGACGAGCGTCGCCGGGTCGGAGGCCGCTCCGGCGAGCGCGCTTGTCGCGACGAACGCGGCCAGCGCGATCAGGAACATCCGGCGGCGGCCCAGCGCGTCGCCGAGCCGGCCGCCGGTGACCAGGACCAGGCCGAAGGTGAGGGCATAGCCCGAGACCACCCACTGGATGGTGCCCGCGCCGGTGTGCAGGTCGCGCTGGATCGAGGGCAGAGCCGTGTTGACGATGCTGACGTCCAGCAACGTCATGAACCCGGCGGCGAGGGTGACCGCGAGCGCCCGCCAGCGGCGGGGATCCGGCTCCGCCCCGGTCATCAGGTGTTGGCGGTGATCCCAGGGATGCCCTTGAGCTCACCGATGAGCATCGAACTGACCTTCACCGGGTAATCGTAAAGCGCGAAGACCGTCTGGTTCTTGCCGACGAGCTTGAGGTGCACCGGCGTATCGCCCTTGTGCGCCAGCAGCGTCGACTTCAGTTCGCTGACCACCGCCTGGTCGATCTTCTCCGCGGCGGCCAGCAGCACCAGCGGCGGTTCCTCGTCGCCGTTGCCGATCTCGGACAGGTCCAGCGGCACGAGCCCGCCGCCGAACACCGACATCTTGTCCTCGCGCCAGTTGACCCGGCCCTTCACCAGCACCGCGTTGTCCTCGACCAGATCCGCGGCGAACATCGAGTACGCCTTGGCGAAGAACAGCACCTCGAGCGCGGCGTCCATGTCCTCGACAGTGCAGATCGCCCAGGGCTCGCCCTTCTTGTTGACCCGGCGTTCGAGCGAGGTGAGCAGGCCGGAGATGACGACCTCGCCCTCCTTCGGCGGGTCGGCGAGCAGCGCGGCGATCGGCTTCGGCGCGTGTTTGCGGAGGATGCGCTCCGCCCCGTCGAGCGGGTGCGCCGAAACGTACAGGCCTAGCATTTCGCGCTCGTAGGCGAGGAGCTGCTTGCGCGGGTACTCCTCTTCGCCGAACTTGAGGTGCGCGAGCGGCGAGGAGGACGGAGCAGCCTCGGCCGCGTCGCCGTCGTCGGCTCCGAACGAGCCGAACAGGTCGAACTGGCCCATCGCTTCCTGGCGCTTGAGCGGGACGACGGCTTCCACCGCGTCCTCGTGCACCTGGATCATCGATAGCCGCGTGTGGCCCATCGAATCGAACGCGCCCGCCTTGATCAGCGACTCGATCACCCGCTTGTTGCAGGCCACCAGCTCCGACTTGTCCAGGAACTCGGTGAACGAGGAGTACTTGCCCTTCTCCTCGCGCGTCTTGATGATCGACTCCACCACGTTCGCGCCCACGTTGCGCACCGCGCCCAGACCGAAGCGGATGTCGTTCCCGACGGCCGCGAACCGCAA
>NZ_JBSFNS010000230.1:0-2963 GCF_053587275.1 Amycolatopsis sp. NPDC003676 | reverse complement strand
GGGCGGCGGGGTGTCGCGGCGGCGAGGCACAGGGGTTCTCCTTGGGATCAGTCAGCGCGGCGGATGAGCAGGACATGGTCGACGACCTCGGCGGTCTGGCCGTCCGGTCCGGTCGCGACGCGGGCGGGGGAGCCGGCGCGTTCGACGGTCCACCCGGCCGGATCGAGGGCGAGGTCCGCGGCGATCTCCGCGGGGCCGGGGAAATGCGCGTCCGGGTCCTGGTTCCACGACCACGGCGCGCTCGAACCGTGGTCCACGATCAGCAACCGGCCGCCTGGGCGCAGGGCGTGCGCGGCGGTGCGCAGGACCGTGGCCCGGTCCAGTTCGAAAGGGGTCTGCAGGTAGTGCGCCGTCACGAGGTCGAAGTCGCCGGGCGGGAAGCTGACCCGCAGGTCGTGCCGCACGGCGGTGATCCGCGCGCCGGAAAGGCGGTTGACCGCGACGGCCGAGATGTCGGTGGCGGTCACGTTCCAGCCGCGGGCGGCGAGCCAGCGTGCGTCGCCGCCGTTGCCGCAGCCCAGGTCGAGTGCATCGCCAGGCGGGAGGTCGGCGACGCACTCGACCAGCCGGGCGTTCGGCCGCGGGTCCGCGGGCGGCCGGGCGGCGTGGACTTCGTCCCAGAACAGGGTCGCGTCGGTGGTCATCGGTCGGCTCCTCGGGTCGGGGTGCGTCCAGGGTCGCCGGAGCCGCATCCGGAGGGCGAGCGATCTTGCCGGAACGGCAATTCCCACCTGCTGGACAGCGCCGGGCAAGATCGTTTCGCCGGTACTGTCGGACGCGAACGGCCGGAAAACGAGGAGCTGTCATGAAAATCGGCGCCATCGACATCGTCCCGGTCCTCGACGGCATCGCCCGGCTGCCGCTGGCCGGCACGGTGGTCCACGCTCGGGGCGCGCGATGGGAATGCCGCCATCAGCCGGTGGCCGCCGACGGCCGGATCCGGATGGACGTCGGCTCCTTCCTCCTCCCGCTGGGCGAGCGGACGGTGCTGGTCGACGCCGGGACCGGGCCGGGCTTCGAGCACGACGGCTTCGCCACCGGCGGCCTCCTCGACAACCTGCGCCGTGCCGGGGTCGCGCCCGAGGACGTCACCGATGTGGTCTTCACTCATCTGCACGTCGACCACGTCGGCTGGTCGACCGTGCGCGACGAAGCCGTCTTCCCCCGCGCGACATTCCGCATGCACGCCGCCGATTGGGCATACTTCACGACCGGCGACACCGCGGATCCTGCTGTGCGACAGACGTTCGCGCCGATCACCGGCCAGGTCGAAACCTTCGACGAAGAAACCGAACTGGCGCCCGGGCTGATCGCGCGCCCCGCGCCCGGCCACACGCCCGGATCGACGGTGTTCGTGGTCAGCGACGCCGGTGAACGCGCCTTGCTGCTCGGCGACGTCCTGCACACGGTGGCCGAACTGACCGACCCCGAATGGGAAGGCATGTTCGATGTGGACCGCGCCGCGGCGACCGCGATGCGACAGCGGCTCGCGGCCGAACTCGAAGCGTCCGGCGATGTTTTCGCTCCCGCGCACTTTCCGGAATTGGCCTTCGGGCGGCTGATCAGCGCCGATGGGATCCGGCAGTTCGCTTGGGTTTGAACGGAAATGCGCTCGGGGCCGCCGGGTTGCCAGCCGTCGCGATGGTTTTTCTGCGGCTGTGTGCACGGCTTGTCGCGTTCCGCTGGGTAGAACCCGCGCGCACGGGAGGCGAGGTTTGCCCTGGCGCCGAGCAGATCCGGCAGTTCGCCGGGGCTTAAAGGGAAATGCCCTCGCCGTACGCCGCCCGGTCACCCGCCGTCGCGCCGGGGCGGCGTTTCCCGGGACCACGTGCACGGCTGCCGCGTCCCGCCCAGCAGGACCAGCACATCCGGGCTCACCCCGGCGCGCACCCGGGAAGCGAGTTCCGGCGAGGTTTGCCCGAGTGCCGAGTAGACCGCGCGGACCAGGCATCTCGCCGCGTGCGGGGAACGCCTGGTACGCAACGAGATCTCCATCAGGAGGGCCTCCCGGTCGCACGTGCGGCCCTGGCTCGGCACGGCGATGCCCAGCCGGGATTGCTCGGCCAGAGGAAGACATCGCAGCAGGCTGTCGACGACGCAGTCGATCGCGAGCCGGTTCCGTTCCGTGCTGTTTCGGCGAGGCCCCGGCAGAATTTCCTTCCGCACCAGCATGGGACCATCAACTCCTGGGCGCAGAGTAGCCGATCCGCCTCGCGGGGTGGCGTTCCTGTTCCATGCGCCGGAAAACGAACCGGTCGCGGTCCATTGTGGACTCATGGCCGAGCTTAGCCAGGCGAGCCGGACAAAACGGCGAGCCGGTCGAGGGAGTCGCGCAGGCGCGCGGGCACGTCGCCGCCGCGCTGACCGGCCGGAACCGACAGGTGCAGGGTCGCGTGGCTCGTGCCCGCCGCACCGGACGCGACCTGGAGCCAGCCGCCGCTCCATTCCAGCCGGAGCCGGTCGCCGTGCCCGGCCGGGGGCGCGGCGACCGGCTCCGGCAGCCATTCGTTCAGGTGCGCGGCATCAGCGGCGACGGCGTACACGTGTTCCGCCGGCGCGGGCATCCGCCGCTCGGCTTCGAACTCGGTCATGATCTCGCCTACCCGTTCCGCGGCGCCGCGAAACGAGAGAGTCCATAGTGGACGGTCACGGGCCGTGGCCGGCCGGCAGGTCATGCCACGGTGCTCAGGACGGCGTCGAGATCGGCCGGGGTGCCCAGGATCCGGAGTTCCGGCGGCGCGAGACAGCCGATCCGGTGGTCGTCGTCGCGCACCGCGGCCGCGAACTCGGCGACGCGGGACGCGGGCGGGGCGACCGACGGCCCGCCCAGGTAGCGGATGACGATGAGGTCCTCGCCGGAATGCGTTTCGACGGCGGCGGCCCAGCCGTGGATTTCGTCCCACAGGAGGGCGACGTCGCGGCCGGGGTAGGCGGGCAGATGGCCGTCGAGGGCGACGTAGGCC
>NZ_JBSFNS010000229.1:0-3044 GCF_053587275.1 Amycolatopsis sp. NPDC003676 | reverse complement strand
TCCTTGTGGTAATCTGATTCCCTCAAGGAGCCCCTCACGGACTTGCGCCGTACGTGAGGGGAACCCTGAGGGAATCAGATTCCCTCAGGGTTCCCCTCACGTACCTAAAACCGAACCCAAGCGGAAAGCGGGCTTACGGAAGAACCAAACCGTAGGCGCTCAATGCTGCGGGAACCGGCTGGAAGAAGGTTTCTCCGCCGGAGTTGCAGTCTCCGCTGCCGCCTGAGGTGAGGCCCAGTGCGGTGGCGCCGTCGAAGAGCGAGCCGCCGCTGTCGCCCGGTTCTGCGCAGACGGTGGTGTCGATCAGGCCGTTCACCGCGCCTTCCTGGTAGTTCACCGTGGCGTTGAGCGCGGTGACCTGACCGTCGTGGACGCCGGTGGTCGAGCCGCTGCGGGTGACGGTCTCGCCGACTGTCGCGTCGCCTGCTGCGGTGATTTGCTGGCCGGTGTTGACGGCGCTCGGGGCGTCTACGCCGGAGTCGTAGGTGGCGTACGAGTAGTCAGTGCCGGGGAAGTTCGCTCCGGACGTGCTGGCGATGTGCTGCGAGTTTCCCTGGTCGGCCCACCAGTCATTGGTCGCGACGCCGCAGTGGCCGGCGGTCAGGATCGCGGGCTGGCCGCTCGAGGTGTGCACGTTGAAGCCCAGCGAGCAGCGCAGGCCCTGGCCCCAGATGGCGTCGCCGCCGCTGATCAGGGGGCGCAGTTTGCCCTTTGTCTTGGCGAAGCGGGCCTTGTCGCCGAAGCGGTGCACGGCGTTGGTCACCTGGGCGAGCTTGGCTCCGGTGACCGACGAATCGGCGGTGACGAGCACCTGGCCGGTTCGCGGGTCGACGCGCCAGGCGGTGCCGGGGACGCTGGCCGTACGAGCCAGTTCCGACGTGACGGCTTTCAGTTGGGAAGCACGGTATTTCACGAACTTCGGCGTCGCGCCGGCCGCGCGGACCTGGTCGGCGGCGGCCTGGTCGGTGACGGTGACGGTCAGGTGCGAGCTGGCCTGGTCGTAGTACGACCCTACGGTGCGGTCGCCGAGCGACTTCGCGATGCTGGCGGACATGGCGGTCGCGGCTCTCGCGTTCAGCGGTGCCGTCGAGGGCTGGGCGGCCGCGACGCCCGAGGCGGCGAAAACTGATCCAGCGGCCAGAACCGCCGCGGCGAAGGCGATACCGCCGCGTCCGCCGTGTCTTTGACTGAGTGCTGGGATCATGCACATCTCCGTTTCTTGCGAATAGGACGATGGCGCACCGCGGTCAGCTAATGCGGGCGCAATTCGCAGTTTAGGGATCCTTGGCAATCGCTTATACCCACGAAAGTCGCGAATCCCGTTCGGCTTTGCTGTCCAGTGGCGCCGGCCGTCCGCTGAACGGAAGTCCGAACTCGCCGCATCCGATCCAATTGCGGCTCGTTGAACAGCGCAGACGCCCAACCGGAACGCGTTATTCCGGGTTCGGTTCATCCCGGTAATCGACGTTCGTGCCGCCGCGCACGGTTCGGCATCCGGCGGTATCCCTCCTTTCGACGGTGTTCGGACTCCGGCGGCCCTGGGACTCTGTGGTTTCCATAGCGGGCCCGGCGCCCGCGAAAGTGGTCCCCCCGGCCGTATCCCCGGCCGAACTCCTGCCTCTCCCGCGATTGGCGGGAGTGGTTGCTATGGAAGGGAAAGCGATGCGGAAAATAATGCTGGCGGTGATGGGCGCGGCAGCCCTGCTGTTCGGAGTCGCCGCACCGGCGGTCGCGGCGCAGCCGGCCATCATCGGAGGCAGCGACGCCAGCGAAACCTACTCGTTCATGGTGTCGCTGGACAACGGTTGCGGCGGAAGCCTTGTCGCGCCCCAGTGGATCATCACGGCGAACCACTGCGGCCAGGCGTCGACGGCGCGGATCGGCGCGATCGACATCAACGCGGGCGAGGTCGGCCAGATCGACAACGTGATCACCGACCAGGGCACCGACCTCACCATGATGCACCTGAGCCAGCCCGCCCAGTCGGCTCCGGTCGCGATGGCGCAGAGCAACCCGGCGCCGGGAACGGGCGCGCGGCTGCTCGGCTGGGGCTGCACGAGCTGGCCCAACTGTCAGACGGCGCAAACCCTGCAGCAGATCGACCTTCAGGTCCTCGACAGCAGCGCGTGCGCGGCGGGCGGCGGCGGCGCGGGCGACGTCTGCATCTCCGGCGACTACGGGCATTCCGCGTGCCACGGCGATTCGGGCGGCCCCGCGATCGTCGGCACCACCGGGAACTGGACGCTGGTAGGCGAAACCCACGGCCCCGGCGACAACGGCGGCGAATGCGCCACCACCACCCTCTACACCGGCATCGCCCAGTACATGTCGTGGATCCAGCAGCAGATCGGAAGCTGAACCCTGTCCCGGAAACCCTCTTTCGGAGAGGAAAAACCATGACCCTGCAACGCTTTGGCCGGCTGGCCGCAGGCGCGGCCGCCGCGTTGGCGCTGCCGCTGACCGGAGTCGGGACGGCGTCCGCCGCGCCGCTGGACGCGGTGGAGCTGTACTACGACGCCAGCGGTTTGCCCGACTACCAGGCCGAGGCCACCCAGGCCGCGGCGAACTGGAACACCTCGGTGCACAACGTCCACCTCAACAGCGGCGGCGCCGCGACCATCATCATGCACGAAACCACCGGCGGCGGTTCCTACACCCAGACCGACGGGCACGGCACCGGCGACATCTACATCGACACCCAGCAGGTCGCCGAAGGCAACGACCCGACCCGGATCATCGCCCACGAGATCGGCCACAACCTCGGCCTTCCCGACCACTACGAGGGACCGTGCTCGGAGCTGATGTCCGGGCACGGGCCGGGAATCACGTGCAAGAACGCGATGCCGGACGCTCAGGAATCCGCGCAGGTGGAGCAGAACTTCGCCAACGGGTTCGTGACGGTTCGCTTGCCGGAGAAGCAGATCTTCCGCTGAGCCGTCGGCGCTCGCCGGGGGCGTGGTGCTTCCGGCGAGCGTTGCGGAGCCGAATTTCGCGACGATTCGCTTGCCTGGCAAGCACAACTGCCGCTGAACCGTCGATGCTCG
>NZ_JBSFNS010000228.1:0-3084 GCF_053587275.1 Amycolatopsis sp. NPDC003676 | reverse complement strand
CGGAGTGGCCGGCCGAGTGCGCGCGAAGGCAACGGGGCGGGCCCGGGCGAGGGGGAACCGGGCCCGCCCGCCTTTCCCTTCCCGGCTCGACCTTGCCCGTGCCTTGGCCGCGGAGGTTCCGAGCGGGCTCGCCGTGGTGCTCGACCTCTCCGGCGGGCGGTCCGCGGAGGTTCCCGAGCGGGGCTTGCCGGGTCGCTCGACGTTGCCCGCAGGCTGGCCGCGGAGGTTCCGAGCGGGGTTTGCCGGGGCGCTCGACCTGGCACGCGGGCCGTCCGCGGGGGTTCCTGAACGGGGCTTGCCGTAGCGCTCGACGTTGTCTTTGGACTCGGCTGCGCGGTTCTTGGCGGGTTGAACTTTGTGCGTGCGAGGTCGGCGCTGTCTTTGGGCCCCGGCCGGGCGGCTCCGGGCGCGTCGAACGTCCGTCATCTTCGGGCCAGGGCGCCCGGCTCCGCGCGTGCCGAATGCTGCCAGTGCCGCTCGGCCGGGCCCGCCTGGGCCGCGCGGCTCGGGCGGGCCGAAACGCGTGCCGGTCGACCTTGCGTTCGGCGGCCGCGCGGCCCAGGATGCTTCCCGCCTCTTGACCTTCCCCTCGGGGACGGCCCCACGCTCAGGGCGTTCCGAACGAGGGAGACCCATGACGGACCTGCTGACCATCGGCGCGTTCGCGCGCCTGGCCCGCCTTTCGCCCAAAGCGCTGCGGCTCTACGACGAGATGAACCTGCTGCCGCCCGCCCGCGTCGACCCGGACACCGGCTACCGCTGGTACTCGCCGGATCAGCTCGACCGGGCCCGGCACGTCGTCCAGTTGCGCGGGCTCGAGATGCCGCTGCCGCGGATCCGGGCCGTCCTCGATCTGCCGCCGGACGCCGCGGCGGCCGAGGTCCGCGCGTACTGGGAGGAGCAGGAACGGGCGTGGCACGCGAAGCGGGAACTCGCCGGGTTCTTCCTCGACCAGCTGGCAGGGAAGGAAACCCCGATGTACGACGTGTCCGTTCGCGAAATGCCCGCCCGCACGCTCCTCACCACCTCTGAGCACCTGACCGCCGACCGGATCGGCGAGTTCGCCGCCCCGCTCTTCGCGTTCTTCGGCGGCCCGGCGATCCCGCGCCCGGAAGGCGGTGCCGGACGGCCTTTCCTGCGCTACCACGGAGAAATCAGCAATGACAGCGACGGCCTGGTCGAGTTTTGCTGCCCGATCGATCCCGACAGCGGGGAGATCGCCTTTCCGGAGATGACGCTCAGCACCGACGACGCGGGCCGAGAGGCTTACGTCACCGTGCCGAAGGCGAACATGATGACCGCGCTCGGCGCCGAATCGCTGCACCGCTGGCTGACCGACCACGATGTCGAGGCCGATTGGAAGCCGCGCCAGATCTTCCTGTGCGATCCCGGTGCGGCCGGCCTCGACGATCCGGTCTTCGAGCTGGCGGTCCGGCTGCGCTGAGACGTCCGGTTTCACCCGGTTCCGGCTGCTCGGGGATGTCGCGCTCGCGCGGTGCCGTCGATCATGTTGGGATGGCCGCGTTCTGCGAAGAGGGGAGCGCTCATGGCCCACGAGGCATCGCCGGGCAACCGGATCCGGGTGTGGTACCGACCGATGCGGGCGCGCGACACCAATGAAGGACACCGCGCGTCGACGCCGCTGGAATTGCTGTTCGACCTGTGTTTCGTGGTCGCCGTCGGCCAGGCCGCCGCGCAACTGCACCACGCGCTTTCCGAAGGCCACGTCGGGCACGGGGTGCTCAGCTTCGGGATGGTGTTCTTCGCGATCTGGTGGGGCTGGCTGAACTTCAGCTGGTTCGCCTCGGCGTTCGACACCGACGACGTGCCTTACCGACTCGCCACTCTCGTCCAGATCGCCGGCGGGCTGACCGTCGCAGCGGGCGTGGACAAAGCCTTCGGCGGCGACTTCACGATCGTGGTCATCGGGTACGTCCTGATGCGCCTGGCCGCGGTCACGCAGTGGCTTCGCGCGGCACGGCAAGCACCGGAGATCCGCTCGACCGCGTACTTCTACGCGCTCGGCATCACGCTCTGCCAGATCCTGTGGGTCGTCCGGCTCGCGATTCCCGGCACCGCGGGGTTCGTCAGCTTCTTCGTCGTCCTGGTCCTGGAACTCGCGGTGCCGGCGGTAGCGGAAGCGCGCACGACCACGCCGTGGCACTCGCATCACATCGCCGAGCGGTACGGGCTTTTCACGCTGATCGTGCTCGGCGAAACCGTGCTCAGCGCCACCAACGCGGTGAAAGAGGGGATCGCGGAGGGAGAGCACACGGGGGAGCTGGTGTCGCTGGCCGTCGCGGGCCTGGTCCTGGTGTTCTCGATGTGGTGGCTGTATTTCGACCAGCCGGGGCACGCCCGGCTCGAACGCGGTAACTCCCGATGGACCGCGTTGAGCTGGGGATACGGGCACTACCTGATTTTCGGTTCGGCAGCGGCGGTCGGCGCCGGGCTGGAACTGGCGGTCGGCTTCGACAGCGGGCAGGCGCACGTCAGCGGCATCGTGACCGCGCTGGCCGTGACGATCCCGGTCGCGATCTTCTTGCTCAGCGTGTGGCTGCTGCACATCGGACCGACCAACGAATGCCGTCCGATCGCGATCGGCTTCCCGGCGGCCGCGGTGCTCGTGCTCGCGGCGTCGTTCGGCCCGGCGCCGATCCACGTGACGGCGGCCCTGGCGGCGATCCTCGTCGGGGTCACGGTGATCGCGACGCACGGCGAGCGCGAGCCGGGCTGACCGCCCTCAGGCCTCGGCCGCCGGATCGACGCAGGTCAGGGGCTTGGCGCGAAAAAAGGGACCCCCCCTGTTCGAGGGCTGTTTCGGGCCGTGTAATGTTCTCTTCGTCGCCAGGGAAACCCGGCGGCCACCGGGAACACGAACCAAGCTCCCACAGTAGTGGTAGAGTGGGTGGTCCCAAACCTCCGGAGCTGAACCAGCCCCCGACGAAGCCTCGAGCTTCCCAGGGTGTAGAGTTGGACTCCGGAAAAACAAAAGCTTGAAATAACGCATCGAGTTGGGCCTGGTTGATTCCGGGGCTGGTTCGGGGTGTGTTGCTTGAGAACTCAACAGTGTGCTAGTGAACT
>NZ_JBSFNS010000227.1:0-3085 GCF_053587275.1 Amycolatopsis sp. NPDC003676 | reverse complement strand
CTTCCGGCGGGGCGTCCCACCAGGCGAGGCCGGTGCCGCCGGGAGTGCCCCAGCACGCCAATTCCAGTGCTAGGCGGGTGAGTTCGGCGGTGCGGATCTCGGGTTCGGGGTAGGCGGGCAGGGTCTGATGCTCGTATTCGGGCCAGCACCGCCAGGCGTGACCTGGCGCTTCACGACCGGCACGCCCCGCCCGCTGCTCGGCGACCGCAGCCGAAACACGCACGGTTGCAAGGCCGGACAGGCCACGCCGATGATCAATGCGGGGCACCCGCGACAAGCCGGAGTCCACGACCGCACGAACACCGGGCACAGTCAGGCTGGATTCCGCCACCGCCGTGGACAATACGACGCGCCGCCGCGCCCCCTGCCGCAACGCGACATCCTGCACCGCGCTACCCAATCGCCCGTGCAGCGGCACCACGTCGACCCCGTCGAGATCCCGCAACAACCCCGCGGTCCGATTGATCTCACCGACCCCGGGCAGAAACACCAGCACATCCCCCTCGGTCTCGGCCAGCGCCCGCCGAGTAACCCGCGCCACGTGCGCCTCGACCCGCTCCCGAGCCAGCGCCGGAACATAGCCGACCGCCACCGGATATGCCCGCCCACGCACCTCCACCACCGGCGCCATCCCACCGCGTTCAGCGCTCACCCGGGCCATCGCACCGCGGTCGGACGCATCCGCCTCGGGCCGAACACGCGGGGCCGAGTCATCGCCCGGCACCACGACCGGAGTCGCCGGGCCGTCATCGGCTGCGACAGAAGAGACCACCGCACCACCATTGGGCGCGTCCACCGGCTGCACCACACCACCATCGGGCGCGCCCACCGGCTGCACCACACCACCATCGGGCGCGCCCACCGGAGCCGCCGCACCTCCAGCAGCCGCGACCACCGCCGCCGCACCATCGGACGCGGACCCCGATGCCACGGAGCCCGGTGCCACGGAGCCATCTCCAGTCCAGACCTCTGAAGTCGCCGGGCCGCAGTCGAGCAAAGCCACTTCACTCGTCGCGGATGATGCGACCGGCTCGGGCACGGCATCCCCCGCACCGAGCAATGCCGCGAGGCGTCCGGCCGCGACCGTTGCCGAGGTGGCGAGCACCCGCAGGTCAGGCCGTAGTCCGGATCGGGCGTCGAGCAACAGGGCGAGCAACAGGTCGGCGTCCAGGTGCCGCTCATGGCATTCGTCGAGCACCACGGTGCCGACACCGTCCAACTCGGGATCACTCTGCAACCGCCGCACCAGCAGCCCGGAGGTCACCACCTCGATCCGCGTCCGCGCCCCGACCTTCCGATCCCCGCGCACGGAATACCCGACGCTCTCCCCCACCTTCTCCCCGAGCAACGCCGCCATCCGCGCCGCCGCGGCCCGCGCAGCCAGCCGCCGCGGCTCGGCCACGACCACCTTCCCCTCGGTCCCCGCCGCCAACGCCAACGGCACCAGCGTCGTCTTCCCGGTCCCCGGCGGCGCGACCAGCACCGCCACCCCACGCCCGACCAGCGTCTCGACGATCTCCCCCAGCGCAGACCGCACCGGCAGCTCGGGCAACTCAGGCAGCTTCATCACCCACCAGTCTGCCGACCCGCACCGCCCCGTCCAGCACCCACCCGACCAGCCCACCACCGGACCCCGCCGGTGCGCCGAAGATCAGCGGAGCGTTTCCTCGATCGAGTCCGCGGTAAGAATCTGCCCAGCCCACCGATTCAGATCCTCGGGATCAGCAGCCCGAACGGTCTCGACAACAGCAGCAGGCACACCACCGAACTTGAGCTGAAGCTGATTCAACAACGTCTTGACGACGCCCCGAACCTCTCCCCGAGCCTCACCCTCGGCACGCCCACGCAACTCCCCCTCGGCACGAAGCCGATCAGCAGCAGTCACGAGCGCCTCCTTCGCTTCCGGCCCGAACCCATCGAACAGCGGCGTCAACGCCTTCTCTTCGGTCTCACCGACCAGCATAATGTAGCGAACCAGCAGATTCAGTACCCGAAAAGCGTCCGCACCCTCGGCGACCTCCGCCAGGTCCTCGGTCCATTGGGCGAGTGCGCTGTCCAATCCGGAGTTGTTCGGGGCAGCCTTCATGACGTTCAGCATCAGCCGCACCTCCGGGACCAGCGGACGCTCCGCCAGTTCGGCCGCATCGAGCGCGGTGACGTCGTCGAGCATGAACCGGAATCGCGGCAGATAGTCACCCACCACGTCGGCGACGCCTGGCGGGAGCTGGAAAAGGTCGGCGAACTGCGTCGAGTGACACCACCGGGCTCCCTGTGAGCCGATGTGCACAACCAGCGGAATGATGACGGGCAGCCGTCGCGGTCGCGGTTTGGTCATGCGCAGATGGCGTGCCCAGATCTGCGTCAGGTACTCGAGCATCCGGAACGGCATCAGCTCGTCGCTGCTGCTCTGATGCTCCATCGCCACATAGATCAGCGCCGCACCATCTCGGCTGTCGATCTCGAACAGCAAGTCACCGAACCGAACCCGCATCTCCTCGGTGACGTAGTCCGCGGGCCCTTTGCGCAGCGTCGACCAATCCAGCCAGGCCGATAGAGGTTCAGGTAGCACCGAACGCAATTCGGAGGCCGCATAGGCCGGCTCGCCCATGATGCCGCGAAACAAGCTGTCGTGTGGGTTGTCTCGGCGCCCGGTCACCGGCACACCATACGCTCGCGCGGAAAGGGTCTTCCTCGATGTGGGTCGGGCGGTTACCCTGCGGGAGATGAGCATCGAGTTCGTTCTGACCACGCTCGTCATCGTCGCTACGCCGGGGACCGGGGTGCTGTTCACGCTCGCCGCCGGGCTGGCGCGTGGAGTGCGGGCGAGTGTGATCGCCGCGTTCGGGTGCACGCTCGGCATCGTGCCGCACATGATCGCCGCCGTGACCGGGCTGGCGGCGGTCTTGCACACCAGCGCGATCGCGTTTCAGACATTGAAGTATCTCGGTGTCGCGTATCTGCTGTACATGGCGTGGAGTACGTTCCGCGACAAGGGGGCGCTGGGGGTTCCTAAGCTGCGTTGCTTCAGTCAGCTGCCCGTCCACAAAGGACACTTGCACCGGCGAAACGCCTGATTGATGCCCAT
>NZ_JBSFNS010000226.1:0-3121 GCF_053587275.1 Amycolatopsis sp. NPDC003676 | reverse complement strand
GCTCGACGCGACCGTGTCGGCCGACCCGAAGGCGACCGCCCTGGTCACCGACGACGGCACCCAGCTCACCTACGCCGAACTCGACGCGAAGGTGAATCGCCTGGCGCGGCACCTGATCTCGCTCGGCGTCGGTCCAGAGGCCCGCGTCGCGCTGGCACTGCGCCGCTCCGTGGATCTGATCGTCGCCATGTACGCCGTCGCCAAGTCCGGTGGCGCGTACGTGCCGGTCGACCCGGATCAGGCGGCCGAGCGCACGAACTACATCCTCGAGACGGCGGCACCGGTCTGCGTGCTGACCAACGCCGAGGCCGAGTTCGACACCGCGGTCGCGCCGCTGGTGCGCATCGACGAGCTCGATCTCGAAAACGTCGGCGCCGCACCGGTGTCCGACGCGGAGCGCACCGAGCCGCTGCGTCCGGAGCACACCGCGTACGTCATCTTCACGTCCGGTTCGACCGGTCGCCCGAAGGGTGTCGCGGTCAGCCATGGCGCGATCGTCAACCGCCTGGTGTGGATGCAGGACGCCCACCGGCTCACCGCGGCCGACACCGTGGTGCAGAAGACCCCGGCCACCTTCGACGTGTCGGTGTGGGAGCTGTTCGGCCCGCTCAGCACCGGCGGCCGGCTCGTCGTGGCGAGCCCGGACGGTCACCGCGACCCGCAGTACCTCGCCGATGTCATCGCGGCGCAGCGCGTCACGATGACCTCGTTCGTGCCCTCGATGCTCACCGTTTTCGCAGGCAGCGTCGATGCCACCGCTCTCGCGGGCGGAGCTCTGTCCTCGCTGCGCGCGCTGCTGATCGCCGGTGAGGCCTTCACCGGAGACGCGGTCGCCGCGCTGCGCAAGGTGAGCGACGCGGCCCTGTTCAACCTGTACGGCCCCACCGAGTTCAGCATCTGGGCCACCGGTCCCGCCGAACTCGTCGCGGGCGAGCCGATCACCATCGGCGGACCGATCCGGGGTGCCGCGGTGGTCGTGCTGGACGGCTGGTTGCGGCCGGTGCCGGTGGGTATCGCGGGCGAGCTGTACCTGGCGGGGCCTGCGCTGGCGCGCGGTTATTTCAACCGGTTCGAGATGACCGCGAGCCGGTTCGTCGCCGACCCGTACGGCGCGCCCGGTGACCGCATGTACCGCACCGGCGACATGGTCCGCTGGGTGGTCGATGACGGCGCGCTCGCCCTGGAGTACCTGGGGCGCAGCGATTTCCAGGTGAAGATCCGTGGCCTGCGGATCGAGCTCGGCGAGATCGAGTCGGCGCTGGCCGCCGAGCCCGCCGTGCACCAGGCCGCCGTGACGGTCTACACCGACTCCGCCGTCGGTGAGCTACTGGTGGCCTACCTGGTACCGGAACAGGCCGGTCAGCTGACGGTGGAGTCGGTGAAAGCCGCCCTGGCGCTGCGCCTTCCGTCGTACATGGTGCCGTCGTCGTTCGTCGTCCTGGACGCGCTGCCACGCACCGGCAACGGCAAACTGGACCGGCGCGCGCTGCCGGCCCCCGACATCAGGTCCGGCCGGTTCCGGGCACCGGTCACGGCGGCCGAGCGAGCGGTGGCCGACACCTTCGCCGACCTGCTCGGCGTGCCGAAGGTCGGCCTGGACGACGACTTCTTCGCCCTCGGCGGCAACTCCCTGATCGCCACCAGGCTGGCCGCCCGGCTCGGTGCCGCGCTCGGCGCGCAGGTGCCGGTCGCCGAGGTGTTCGACGCCCCGACCGTGGCCGCGCTGGCCGAGCGGCTCGGCGGCCTGGACCGCTCGCTCGCCCGCCCGCCGCTGACCCGGCGCACCGGCGACGGACCCGCGGTCCTCTCGCCCGCGCAGCAGCGCATGTGGGTGCTGCACCAGCTGGCACCGCAGTCGGCGGCCTATCACATCCCGGCCGCCATCCGGCTGACCGGTGAACTCGACCTGCCCGCCCTGCGATCGGCGGTCGGCGACCTGCTGTCGCGGCACGACACCCTGCGCACCCGCTACCCCGACACGGCGGCGGGGCCGGTCCAGCAGGTGCTGCCCGCCTGGTCCGCCGCGGTCGAACTCACGCCGATCCCGGTCGCCGCCGCGGACGTCGAGGCC
Organism: Amycolatopsis sp. NPDC003676; assembly: GCF_053587275.1. Classification (NCBI taxonomy): domain Bacteria; kingdom Bacillati; phylum Actinomycetota; class Actinomycetes; order Pseudonocardiales; family Pseudonocardiaceae; genus Amycolatopsis; species Amycolatopsis sp. NPDC003676. The sequence goes on along the minus strand of NZ_JBSFNS010000226.1, from coordinate 1,050 downwards.
AGGATCACCGCCCTGGTGGCCCAGCCGTTCGACATCACCGCCGCGCCGCCGGTGCGGGTGGCGCTCTACGGGCTCGGCGCGGACGACCACGTCCTCGTCGTCGTGGTGCACCACATCAGCGCCGACGGCGCGTCGATGGCCCCGCTCGCGAGTGACCTGGTGGCCGCCTACTCGGCGCGGGTGGCGGGCGTGGCACCGACCCGGGCCCCGCTCACCGTGCAGTACGCCGACTTCGCGCTGTGGCATCGCGAACTCCTCGGCAGCGCGACCGACCCGGAATCCGTGGCCGCGCGGCAGATCCGGTACTGGGCCGACACCCTCGCCGGCGCACCGGACGCCCTGGAACTGCCGACCGACCGGCCGCGCCCCGCGGTGCAGACGATGCGCAGCGCCGACCTCGACTTCGCGATCGACGAGCAGGTGCACCGCACGCTGGTCGAGGCCGCGGCGGCAGGCAATGTCAGCGTCTTCATGATCGTGCACGCCGCGCTCGCGGTACTGCTCGCGCGGTTGAGCGGGACCGGCGATGTCGTCGTCGGCACCCCGGTCGCCGGTCGCGGCGAGGCGGCGCTGGACGACCTGGTCGGCATGTTCGTCAACACCCTGGCGCTGCGCACGCCGATCGACCCCGGCGCGAGCTTCCGCCAGGTGCTGGCCGAGGTCCGCACCACCGATCTCGACGCGTTCGCCCACGCCGACGTGCCCTTCGAACAGCTCGTCCAGGCGCTCGACCCCACCCGCTCGACCGCGCACCACCCGATCTTCCAGGTGTCGCTGTCGTTGCAGAACTTCGTCGAGCCGGTGCTGGAACTGGCCGGAGTGCGGTTCGAGGTCGAGGACTTCGACCGCGACGCCTCGGCCTTCGATCTCACCCTCGATCTGCGCGAGCGATTCACCGACGCCGGACCCGCCGGTCTCGACGGCGTGCTCACCTACGCGACCGACCTGTTCGACGCGGGCACGGTCGCCGCGTTCGTGACCCGCTGGCAGCGCGTCCTAACGGCCGTGCTCGCCGACCTCGACATCCGGGTCGCCGACATCGACCTGCTC
>NZ_JBSFNS010000225.1:0-3185 GCF_053587275.1 Amycolatopsis sp. NPDC003676 | reverse complement strand
GCTGTAGTACTGCGAGGACAGGAACTGCATCATCGTCGGGTAGTCGCCCTGCCAGCCGTAGCGGAAGGCGGTGCCGATGGTCTTGGCGTTCACCGCGTCACGCACGTTCTTGAACGTGGGCACCGGGTTGGCCACCGCGTCGATCCCGAGGGTGTTCTTCACACTGTTGGCCACGGCCTCGATCCAGGCCTGGTGACCGCCGTCGGAGTTGTAGGTGATCGTGTACTTGCCCGACCACGGCGAGATCGCGTCGGCCTGCGCCCACAGCTTCTTGGCCTGGTCGGGGTTGTAGTCGAACACTTCCGAGCCCGGCAGGTTGCCGTCGAAGCCAGGCAGCGTCGATGCGGTGAAATCGCGCGCGGGAATGCGCAATCCGTTGAAGATCTTGTCGATGATCTGCGGGCGGTTGATCGCCATCGAGATCGCCTTGCGGCGCAGCACGCCTTCCTCGCCGGCGAAGTGCGGCACGCTGGTCTGGATGCCGATGTGCTGGTTCTGCGCGGTCGGCTTGGTGATCGCGCGGTCGCCCAGGTCGCTCTTGTAGGAGGTCAGCGCGCTGTCGGGAATGGTGTCGAGGGTGTCGAGATTGCCCGCCTGCAGATCGGCGTAGGCGGTGTCGAAGGACTGGTACATGACGAACCGCAGGCCCTTGTTCTTGGCCGGGCGGCCGCCGGGGTAATCCGGGTTGGGGGTCAAGTCGATCTTGACGTTGTGCTCCCACGAGCCGAAGGCGTAGGGGCCGTTGCCGATCGGCTTCTCGCCGAAGGCCTTCATGTCTTTGAAGGCGGCGTCGGGCAGCGGATAGAACGGCGCGTAGCCCAGCGCGCTCTCGAAATCGATCGAGGGGGATTTGAGTTCGACGGTGAAAGTGCGGTCGTCGACCACCTTCAGGCCCGACATCGTCTGCGCCTTGGGCTGTTCGGCATTCACCTCGTCGAATCCGACAATGGGGGTGAACACGTAACTCTGCAGCTGGGCATTGGAGGCGAGCGCGCCGTAGTTCCACGCGTCGACGAAGGACTTGGCGGTCACCGTGGTGCCGTCGGTGAACTTCCAGTTCGGCTTGATGGTGATCCGGTACGACTTGCGATCGACGGTCTCGATCTTCTCCGCCATCTCGTCGTGCGCCTCACCGGTGGCGTCGTAGTACTTCAGCCCGGCGAACAAACGGTCGACGACGCGACCGCCCATGTTCTCGTTGGTGTTGGTCGGTACCAACGGATTCTGCGGTTCCCCCGCGTTGGTGGTGACAATGCTCGCGTCGGCACTGTCGTCGGACGAGCACGCGGTCAGGCCGAGGCTTGTGGCCGCCAGGCCCGCTGCGATCAGCGCGGTCGCTCTGATGAATCTCAACGCTCTCTCCCGGTTCGATTCCCGTGGCATAACGCTCGGAGGTTAGCCACTTCGGCCCGGTTTTTCAGTGAACCGAGCCTTTTTCGCTTCACATGTATCAGTACGGTTACTCGACGGAAACGCAGGAAAAAATGCCGAGCCCCTCATGCTCGGCAGAAAAAAATGAACAATTCTCGGAACCATCAGCTGAACGGTTGATTTAAAACGATAGCCCGCGACCGGCCGGTCTGTCCGCGAAGTCATCGGATGAACCGGCCCCGATTGACCATGCCGAAACCTGGCCGACACAACGCCGACGACAGCGCGACCGGGTTGACTACGCTCGAGGGAGCAGGGGTGAGCCCCGCGCGACCGACCCGACCGCACCAGGCATGTGAGGCTGATTCGACATGACCGAAACCGCTGCAGGACACCAGGATTCGTATCCCCCGAGCGCGGAGTTCGCCGCCTCCGCCAACGCGGGCGCCGACCTCTACGAGCGCGGCGAGACCGACCGTGACGGCTTCTGGGCCGAGCAGGCGCACCGCCTGCACTGGCACACGCCCTTCACCCAGGTACTGGACTGGAGCGACGCCCCGGTCGCGCGCTGGTTCGCCGACGGCGAGCTCAATGTCGCCTACAACTGCGTCGACCGCCACGTCATCGACGGGCACGGCGACCAGGTCGCCATCCACTGGGAAGGCGAACCCGGCGACTCGCGCGACATCACCTATCGCGAACTGCTCGAGGAAGTCTCGCGCGCGGCCAACGCGTTCACCGCGCTCGGCCTCGAAGCGGGTGATCGCGTGGCGATCTACCTGCCGATGGTGCCCGAGGCGATCGTCTCGATGCTGGCCTGCGCCCGGCTCGGGCTGACCCACTCGGTGGTGTTCGCCGGTTTCTCCCCGACGGCCCTGCGGCAGCGCGTCGACGACGCCGAGGCCCGGCTGATCATCACCACCGACGGACAGTGGCGGCGCGGCAAGCCCGCCCCGCTCAAGGAGGCCGTCGACGAGGCGCTCGCGGCCAAGGGCGATGTGCCGTCCTCGGTGGAGCACGTGCTCGTCGTGCGCCGGGTCGGCACCGAGGTGCCGTGGACCGATGGGCGCGACCTGTGGTGGCACGAAACCGTCGGCAACGCTTCGCCGTCCCATGAGGCGCAGGCCTTCCCCGCCGAACACCCCCTCTTCATCCTCTACACCTCCGGCACCACCGGAAAGCCCAAGGGCATCCTGCACACCACCGGCGGCTACCTCACCCAAGCCGCCTACACCCACCACAACGTCTTCGACCACAAAGCAGGCACCGACGTCTACTGGTGCACCGCCGACATCGGCTGGGTCACCGGACACAGCTACATCGTCTACGGACCACTGGCCAACCGCGCCACCCAGGTCGTCTACGAAGGCACCCCCAACTCCCCCACTGAACACCGCCACTTCGAGATCATCGAGAAGTACGGCGTCACCATCTACTACACCGCCCCCACCCTGATCCGCACCTTCATGAAGTGGGGCCGTGAGATCCCGGACGCCCACAACCTGACCACCCTGCGCCTGCTCGGCTCCGTCGGCGAACCCATCAACCCCGAAGCCTGGCGCTGGTACCGCGACGTCATCGGCGCCAACACCACCCCCATCGTCGACACCTGGTGGCAAACCGAAACCGGCGCCATCATGATCTCGCCCCTGCCCGGCGTCACCGACACCAAGCCGGGCGCGGCCACCGCACCGCTGCCCGGTATCTCGGCGAAGGTCGTCGACGACGACGGCACCCCGCTGGGCAACGACGCCTCGGGCCTGCTCGTGCTGGATCAGCCGTGGCCGTCGATGCTGCGCGGCATCTGGAACGAC
>NZ_JBSFNS010000224.1:0-3192 GCF_053587275.1 Amycolatopsis sp. NPDC003676 | reverse complement strand
TTTGTTCTTTTAATGGCGGCACTGATGCCTTGACAAGCACCCCCGAACCGCAGAGAAGGCTTCGTATCGGGGTTGGGGGCGGGGTGGGTGGCTCCGACGGTGGGTGCACTGGTGCGGTTTTAGGTACGTGAGGGGAACCCTCAGGGAATCAGAGTCTCTGAGGGTGGCCCTCACGGCTTTGCTAGTTGTTATCCAGGAGTTCGTTCACCAGGTTCAGTTCCGGGGCCGTCCTGGTGGGCTGGAAGTGGATGATTTCGTAGGTCGCCAGCTGGGCGATCGCGAAGGGGTCGGTGGCCAGGATCGCGTCCAGTTGCGCGCGTTCCATGGGGCGGGTGATCAGCACGCCGCCGGTCCGTGGCTTCTGGCCTCCCGACGCCAGGAAGTGGCCGTCTTCGTACTGCTTCGTCAGCCACTCGTTGTGGGCTGGGAGGGCGCGGTCGATTTCCGCTAGCGGAACGATGTACGTGAGCACGACGACGAACATGGTTCGAACCGTAGTCCGGTGCTAGGCTCGCCGCATGCGTTTCCAGAGCACTCAGTGGTGGCCGCCCGTTGGCGGCCCGCTTGCTCTGCGCTGAAAAACCAGCGAAGGCCGCCCCGGTGGGCGGCTTTTTTTGTGTCTGCTCCCGGGGTCCTGATCAACCTAGGGAGAGGAAAATCCAATGGTCCAGCTGTCCGGCATCACCCCGTCCGGTCACGTTCAGCTCGGCAACCACCTCGGCGCGTTGCGGCGGTGGGCGGCTGAGGGCGGGGCGGACGATCTGTACTTCGTGTCCGACCTCCATGCGATGACTACCGCGCACAATCCGGCGAAGTTGCGGTCGTTGGCGACCGAACAGCTAGCCGTGCTGGTGGCTGCCGGGATCGCGCCGGAGCGGGTGTTCGTGCAGTCTGATCTTGCGCGGGAACTGGGGGCGTTGACCTGGGTGCTGGAGTGCACGTGCTCGTATGGCGAGGCGGCGCGGATGATCCAGTTCAAGGAGAAGTCCAAGGGGCAGGCGGGAGTTCGGCTCAGTTTGCTGACCTATCCGGTGTTGATGGCGGCCGACATTCTGTTGCAGGGCGCGGATGAAGTACCGGTCGGCGAGGATCAGCGGCAGCACGTCGAGTTGGCGCGCACGCTTGCCCGGCGGTTCAACTCCACTTACGGCGAGGTGTTCGTCGTGCCGGAGGCGACGTTGCCGCCGGCGGGAGCGCGGGTGAAAGATCTCGCCGAGCCGACGCGGAAGATGTCCAAGTCCGCGCAGAATTCCGTGGGCGTGGTGTTCGTGCTGGACGAGCCGGATCAGATTCGGCGCAAGATCCGCAAGGCGCAGACGGACGGGGATTCGGTGCCCGCGTACGACCCGGAAAATCGGCCGGGCATCTCGAATTTGCTGGAGATTCTGGCTGCTTGTGTGGGCGGAGACCCTGCGGAGCTCGCGGAGAAGTATCCGTCGTACGGCGTGCTCAAGGACACAGTCGCCGACGCGGTGATCGAGGAGTTGCGGCCGGTCCGGGAGGGCACGCGCGCGTTGCTCGACGACGTCGCTGAGCTGGAGCGGGTGCGCAAGGCGGGTGCCGAGCGGGCGATCGATCGCAGTTCGCACCGGGTGTCCGCGGCGTTGCGGATGGTCGGGGCTGCTTGAAGGGCCTCGTGAGTGCTGGTCCCGGTTCTAACCGCGATCGGCACTCACGAGGGCGTGCAGTGCGGGTAGCAGGTCCCGGTCGGCGGGGAGCCAGTCCAGATCGTCCAGTTCGTCGTGGCCGACCCAGCGCAGGGCGGTGTGTTCGACCGCTCGCGGCTCGTCGCCGGGGGACAGCAGCGCGGCGGAGTACACGCGCAGCACTTTTCCGCCCGGCAGCGGGATTTCCGGGCCGACGCGCTCGCCGATGGTGACCACCACGTCCAGTTCCTCGTGGCATTCCCGGGCCAGTGCGAAGGCTTCGGTCTCGCCCTCTTCGACGCGCCCGCCCGGCAGTTCCCACTGGCCCGCGTGATGCGGCGGCCAAGCTCGTTGCTGGGCAAGAAGCTTGCCGTCGCGCACCAGTGCCGCCCCGACGATGACCGCGTCCATGCGCCCAGTCTCCCCCACCGGATTCACCGGTCCGCTCCCGCCCGCCAGGTGACCTCGAACCGCGCGCCGCCGTCCGGCGACTCGCCGACTCGCACCTGGCCGCCTCGGCGGCGGACCGTTTCGGCGACCATCGCCAGGCCCAGCCCGGTTCCGCCGGACGAGCGCGCCCGGTCGTCGGACACTCGGTAGAACCGGTCGAACACCTTGCTCCGGTGCTCGGGCGCGATGCCGGGACCGTCGTCGTCCACCACGACTCGGACCTTCGACCGCGAGGCGAGCACGGACACCACGATCTGCCCGGACGCGTACCGGCAGGCGTTACGCAGCAGGTTGTCCAGCACCAGTTCGACCTCCTGGTGCGCCGCCGACGCCCAGGCCTGCGCCACCGCGCTGCTCACCCGCGTGTTCGGCGTCCCGGACGGCAGCCGCCGCACGGCCGCGCGGACCTCGGACACCACCTCGACCGGTTCCGCGGGCGGCACCTCGCCGGCGTCGGAGCGAGCCAGCGTGAGCAGGCCGTCGAGCAGGCCGGACAGCCGTTCGGACTCCTCAAGGATGTCCGAGAGCGTCTCCTGCGAAAGCTCCGGATCGGGATTCGTGACGGCCACCTCGGCCTGCACGCGGATCGACGCGACCGGCGAACGCAGCTCGTGCGCCGCGTCGCCGGTGAACCTGCGCAGCCGCTGGCTGACCTCTTCCTGGCGTTCGAGCAGCGCGTTGAACTCCTCGGCCAGCGCGCGCATTTCGTCGTGCGAAGTCGGCAGCGGCAGCCGGGAACCGGGCGGCAGCGCGCGCACCAGCCCGCGCATCCGAGCCACCGGGCGCAGCGCGAGCCGGACGACCAGCCAGGTCGCCAGGCCTGCCACCAACGCACCGACCAGCGCGACCACGACCAGCCACAACCCGCCGTAATGCACCGCGGCGGCGAACCCGACGAGCCCGGCACCTGCCACGACCAGCCGCTGGCTTCCGTTTGGTGTGCTAACCACCTGGCCGCGCCAGCGCGAACCGTCGGACTGCACCGGCAAACCCGCCTTGAGCTGCGAGACCTCCGGCTCGGTCAGCTTCGGCCGCGCCTGGCCGTCCACCGGAGCGCCGGAAATGTCCAGCACCCGCACCGAAACCGGGTCCGCCG
>NZ_JBSFNS010000223.1:0-3529 GCF_053587275.1 Amycolatopsis sp. NPDC003676 | reverse complement strand
CTTTTGTTGGTTTCTCGTGGGTTTATGTTGGTTGTTTTCGGGGGGGGGGGTGGTGGGCCCCCCCCCGTTTTCCCCGGTTTACCCCCACCCCCCCCACGGTGGGGGAGGGGATCAGGCGATGGCGCGTCCCGCGTAGTCCGGGACCGGGGCGAGGTGCGTGTCGAGCGCGGTGGCCACCTCGGCGGGGAACGGCGTCGCGCGGCCCCCGGATACGTGCAGGCACAACAGCTCTTCGGTGGCGACCAGTTCGCCGCCGACCCGCATCTCGTGGCAGAGCCGCACCTTTTTCGCGCCGACTGACAGCACGGAGGTCGTCACTTCAAGCTCGGCGTCCGCGCCGACTTCGCGCAGGTATCGCACGTGAGCCTCCACTGTGTACAGCGACGCCCCGGTTCTCTCGCGGTAGCCGGGACCGAGGCCGACGATGTCCATCAGCGCGGTGGTCGCGTCGCCGAAGACGAGCACGTAATACGGCTCGGAGAGGTGGCCGTTGTAGTCGATCCACTCTGGACGGACCCGGTCGCGGTACTCAGCCACGACGGGCCTGCCCGACCGCGCGCTGGATCGCGATGACCGCCCGGTCGCGTTCGGCGATCAGATCGGCGATGGTGCGCCCGTCCGCCTCGTCGTCGCAGCCGGCGACCACGGCGTCGCGCAGGTCTTTGGTGAGTTCCGGCGCTTCGAGGCGGGTCCACGGCGACTTCAGCGACGGTCCGAAGTGGTCGAGCATGTGCGCCATGCCGCCCTCGCCGCCGGCCAGGTGGAACGTCAGCATCGGGCCCTGGATCGGCCAGCGGAGGCCAGGCCCGTCGGTGATCGCGAGGTCGATCTGCTCGACGGTCGCCTCGCCGTTCGCGACCATGTGCAGGGCTTCCCGCCACAGCGCTTCCTGGAGCCGGTTCGCGATGAACCCGGGCACCTCGCGGTCCATGGTGATCACGGACTTGCCGACGCGCCGATAGAACTCGGCGGCCCGCTCGACCGCCCACGGCGCGCTGAGCTTCCCGCCCGCGACCTCGACCAGCGGGATCAGGTACGGCGGGTTGAACGGATGCCCGACCACGAGCCGTTCCGGCGTCTTCGCGGCGACCTGCATTTCGGTCATGCCGTAGCCGGAGGTGGACGAGGCGATCACGACGTCCGGCGCGGTGACGGCGTCGATGTCGGCGAGCAGTTTCTGCTTGAGCGCCAAGTCTTCCGGCGCGCTTTCCTGCACGAAGCCCACGCCGTCGACGGCTTCCGCGAGCGTCGCGGTGACGGTGAGCCGGTCTCGACTCGCGCCCGGCTTGAGGCCCAGTTCGGTGAGCGCGGGCCAGGCGGCGTTGACGAGTCGTTCGAGCTTCTCGGCCGCGTCCGGCGCGGGGTCCCAGGCCCGGACGTCGAAGCCCTGGGCAAGGAAGTGCGCGACCCAGCCGCCGCCGATGACTCCGGCTCCGATGCAGGCGACAGTGTCCACAGTGGTCTCAGGCATGCACGCGCTCCTTCAGGCCCAGGATTTCCCGCGCCCGGTCCGGGCTGGCGATGTCCGCGCCGAGCTTCTGCACGATGTCGACCGCGCGTTCGACGAGCTGGCCGTTGGTGGCCTTGACGCCGCGCGCGAGGTAGAGGTTGTCCTCCAGCCCGACCCGCACGTGCCCGCCCAGCAGCACCGACTGCGCGACCCACGGCATCTGGTCGCGTCCGATGGCGAACGACGCCCACTGCGCGCCTTCCGGAAGGAGGTGCACCATCGCCTGCAACAGACCGGGATCCGGCGGAGCGCCGTACGGGATTCCCATGCACAGCTGGAAAAGCGGCGGCGGGTCGATCAGGCCTTCGGAGACCATTTTCGTGGCGAACCAGAGGTTGCCGGTGTCGAAGATCTCCAGTTCGGGCTTCACGCCCAGCTCCTGGATCCGCTTCGCGCCGGTGCGCAGCATGTCCGGAGTGGACACGTAAAGCTGGTTGCCCTCGCCGAAGTTGAGCGAACCGCAGTCGAGCGTGCAGATGTCCGGCAGGAGTTCCTCGACGTGCGGGAGCCGGTCGTGCGCGTTGACGAGGTCGGTGCCGTCGACCGGCTTGAGCGGGTCCTCGGCGTCGATGACGAGGTCGCCGCCCATGCCCGCGGTGAGGTTGACGACGACGTCCACCCCGGACTCTTTGACCAGCCGCACGGCCTCGCGATACAGCGCGACGTCCCGCGACGGGGCTCCGGTTTCGGGTTCGCGCACGTGGATGTGGACGACGGCCGCGCCGGCGTTGGCGGCCTCGACGGCGCTCTCGGCGATCTGCGCCGGGCTGACCGGGACGTGCGGGCTCCGGCGGGTGGTGTCCCCCGCGCCGGTGAGCGCGCAGGTGACGATGACCTCGTGGTTCATCAGGCTCCTTGGACGATCGAGCGGTCGATGAAGTCGTGCAGGTGCGCGCGCATCGCGCCCACCGTGCTGCCGGGCCGTCCGGTCAGCACCTGGATGCCGAGGCCGTCGATCAGCGCGGTGAGCTGCGCGGTGGCGGCCTCGGGGTCGGCCAGGCGGAACGCGCCCTGCTCCTGGCCGGTGCGGATGGTCATGAGAATGGTCTGGTACCAGCGGTCGTAGGAATCGGTGTAGAGCGAACGCAGCCGCGGGTCGAGCGCGACCTCGTTCCAGACCTGCAGCCACACCGACCATTCGGCGCGCAGCAGGCCCTCGGTGGGCAATTGGAGTTCGACCAGCTTGAGCAGCCGGTCGTGTGCGCCGGGCACCGCGTGCAGCTCGGCGACCTGGCGGTCGAAGGCGAGCTTTACGTTGCGCCGCAACGCTTCGTCGAGAACTTCGGTCTTGGTGGGGAAGTGGTAGTGGATGGCCGCGGTGCTGGTGCCGCACGCTTGGGCGATGTCGGCGATGCGCACCCGGTGATAGCCGCGTTCGGCGATGAGCTGCCAGGCGGTTTCGAGGATTCGTCGTCTTGGCTCGGAGTGGGCCAGGTCGTCCGGGTCGCTCGCGGTACCGGCCGCGGGGGCTGGGACGGCGGTGACGGTTTTGGCGTCGTCGCTGCCGTTGAGCAGCCAATTCACGGTTACGCCGGAGTATTCGGCCACGCGGACGAGTTCGTGCGGGGAGAACCGGCGGGAGCCGTTGAGGGCCTTGGAGAGTTTGGTCTGGTCCAGGCCGATGGCGGCGGCGAACTCGCGTTGGGGGACGGGCATGGACTGGATCAGCTGGCGCACTCGTTCTCTCAGCCGGTCTGTTTCGTCCATGGCCGGAGACGGTAACTCCGCGTTGCGAAAATCGCAACTCTGGTGGGGTTTGACACGTAACGGTTTGAAAGAACGGTTGTGTGCCAAGGAGTTGCGATCTTGGATTGACTGGCGGATCAGTCGGTGCGGGGTGTGGTCGCGGGGTGATTCGGGCGGCTCGTCGCCTGGCGGCGACATTGCGCCCGTTGGTTGCGTGGGGCACCCCGAAGCTTGAGTGTGCTGACGGTTCGGGGGTGCTTGTCAAGGCGGGAAAGATGCCTTGACAAGCACCCCCGAACCGCAGGGCGGCTTCGTATCGGGGTGCGGGGGAGG
>NZ_JBSFNS010000222.1:0-3555 GCF_053587275.1 Amycolatopsis sp. NPDC003676 | reverse complement strand
GCCGAGACCGGCCGCGTTTTCCAGTTCCCGCACCAGGTCATCGGTGTCGGTGACCTGTTCGGACAGTCCGCGGCGCCGGGACCCACCACGGGCGTGCTCCGGAGGCTTTCGCTCACCGCGCCGAGCGAAAGCCTGCGCCAACCGAAGCTCGCCTGAACCGAGGGCGCTTCCCGGCACTTCGAGGGGCTGTGCCGGGAAGCGCCTCGGACGATCGGCCGGTGCGCCGGATAAGGAGACCGCCACCCTCCCTGGAGTGGCTGGATCCCATCCGGTGCACCGGCTGTTCACTTTTCCGGGGGTGCATGCCGGTGAGAACCGCCATCGCCACTCACGAGCCCGCTACGTCACCGGAATCCGCTCCGCGGGCACATCCGCACAGCCGCGCACCGAAGCCGCCGCCACGCTGACCCGCCGCACCGCCTCCGGCAATTGCTCGCGCGGCAGCCCGAACGGCAGCCGCAGCCAGCGTTCCAATCCGCCGTGCACCCCGAACCTCGACCCGGGCGCGAGCTGCACGCCGCGAGTCGCCGCCGACACCGCCAGCCGCGTGCTCATCGGCTCCGGCAACCGGCACCACACCGACAATCCGCCGGACGGCACCTGGAATGTCCACTCTGGACAGTACTTGCGCAGCGCCGCGACCGTGATGTCCCGCTGTTCCCGAAATTCCGTCCGCCGCCGGGCAAGCACCTCGTAGCCCTCGGGTTCCAGCAGCGCCGCGAGCACGAGCTGATCGAACACCGGTGCCCCGAGATCGACCGCGAACCGCGAGGACTGCAGCCGGTCCAGCAAATCCGTCGAGGCCCGGATCCAGCCCAGCCTCAACCCGCCCCACTGCGATTTCGCCGCGGATCCGACGCTCAGCACCAGATCCCCGCCGAACGCGGCCAGCGGCGGCGGACCGTCCACCGGATCGCCCTCGTAATCCAGCTCTACCAACGATTCGTCGACCACGACCGGCGTCCGCGTCCGGGCGAGCAGCCCGCCGAGCCGTTCGCGCCCGGCCGCGTCGAGGCGCAGTCCGGTCGGATTCTGGAAGTCCACCACGAGATAGCCGAACCGGGGCGCGGCCTGGCGCAGCGCGGCTTCGATGCCGGGCAGATCCCAGCCGTGCACCGGATCGAGCGCGACCGGCACCGGCAACGCGTGCGTCGCGCGGACGGCGTCGATCGCGTTCGGATACGTCGGCTGTTCCAGCAGGACGCGATCGCCCGGCCCGGCCAGCATCCGCAGGCACAGCACGAACGCGGAGTACGCGCCGGATGTCACCAGCACCTGGTCCGGCGAGGTCGGCAGGCCGCGCGCGGTGTAACGCTCGGCGATCCGCTCGCGCAGCCGCGGGAGGCCGCCGGTGAGGTAACCGTTGCCGCTGGCGTACTCGACGAGGTCCCGCCGAGCGGTGTCGAACGCGGCCATCAGCCCAGGCACGGCGGGCGGCGCGGCCCGCGCGAGGTCGAGGAGGTCGTCGCGGACCGCCTCGGCCTCGTCGCGGTTTCCGACCCCAGCCACCCACGAACCGGCTCCGCGACGGCTGGCGACGAGACCGTCCGCGCGGAGCCGGTCGAGCGCCGCGCCGATGAGCGTGCGGCTGACGCCGAGCGCGTCGGCGAGTTCGCGCTCGGCGGGCAGCCGGGTGCCGATCGGCAACTGCCCGTCGAGCACGTGCAACTCGACCGCCGCGGCGAGGTCGGACGCACCTTGCCGGGAGCCACGCTGCCGCCATTCGCCCAGCAATGTGGCCAATCTACGCCCCGAGATGCGCCCACCAAGCGGTTCCATAAGGCCAATTATTGCGCATTGGCCATGGCATACCAGGCCAGTTGTCGCCAATAGTGGAGAAGTGGCAGCTATCGACCTCAGTCCGCTCAGCATCCGCCGATCCCCCGCCCGCCGGGGTGCCCAGCTGTTCGCCGGCCTCGCCCTTTACGGCGCGAGCATGGCGATGCTCACCCGCGCCCGCCTCGGCCTCGACCCGTGGGACGTGCTGAACGACGGCCTGACCAAGCTCACCGGCCTGACGTTCGGCACGATCAGCGCCGTCGTGGCGGTCTTCGTGCTGCTGCTGTGGATCCCGCTACGGCAGCGTCCCGGAATCGGCACCGTCGCGAACATCGCGGTGATCGCGGTGGCCGTCGACGCGGTGCGCGCGGTGCTGCCGGACCAGCACGTGCTCGTCTGGCAAATCCTGATGCTGATCGGCGGCGTAGTCCTGAACGCCGTCGCGACCGCGGTGTACGTCGGAACCCGCCTGGGCCCCGGCCCGCGAGACGGCCTGATGACCGGCCTGCACGCCCGAACCGGCTGGTCCGTGCGCCTGGTCCGGACCGGCATCGAGATACTGGTCCTGGCCGCGGGCTGGCTGCTCGGCGGCTCGGTCGGCGTCGGAACGGTCCTGTACGCCCTCAGCATCGGCCCGCTGACCCAGGCCCTGCTCCCCCTGGTCACTTGGCGCACCGGGCCGGACGAGCAAGAACAGCATTAGCGTTTGCCGACGGCCTGCCGGACCGCCGGATAATCAACGCCGCGCGCCGCGAGGAAATCGGCGACCGGACCGCGCTGCCTGGCCAACGCGAGCAGCAAATGCTCCTGCCCGAGATGCTTGTCGCCGAGGTCGTGCGCCTCCCGCACGCTCATCTGCAGCGCGTTCTTGGCCTCCGAGGTAAACGGCAAGTGATTGCGCTTGCTACGCCGCCCAGCCTCAGCAAGCGCACCCGGCCCGTGCGTCTGCTCGATCCGGTCCACGATCTGATCGACGTCGATGCCGAACTCGGTAAGCGCCTCGGCATCGGCGTCACTAATCCCCCCACGCCGACGCACGCGGGCTAACTCGGCGAAGACGTCGTCCCGAGACACCCCGAGAACCCGCAGCAACCGCACCGCCTCGCCGTCCTCAACCCGAGCCAACCCAGCGAAAACGGCCTGCGCGGAAATCTCGTGCGCCCCCGCTTCGTGCGCCGCCGCCTGCGCCTCGACCACCGCTCTCCGGGCGTCATGGGTGAACTTCTCGAACATCAATGCCTCCCGTACTTCTTGTGCACGGCCTGCCGGCTGACCCCCAACTCGGCCGCGATGTCCTGCCACGACCAGCCGTGCATGCGCGCACTCCGCACCTGCACGGCCTCCAACTGCTCCAGCAACCGCCTCAGCGCCGCCACCGCCCGAAGCCCCACCCGGGGATCCCGGTCACCAGCGCGAGCGGCCAGATCCGTCGCTTCCGTCATGATGTCAATCTAGGTTGACACCTCGACTCTGTCAACCTCCGTTGACACCGCAAGGCACGTGAGGGCCACCCTCATTGACTCTGATTCCCTCAGGGTTCCCCTCACGACCACCGCCCGCCGCGACGCGCCCCAATGCGGCATCGGGTGCGCCCCACGCACCCAAAGCGGCGTTCGGTGCGTCACATGCACCCAACGCCACATTGGGGCGCTAGCCCCACCCACCGCGAAACCGCAGCCAATGCACCCAACGATCGAGGCACCCAGCCCCTCCCCCGCACCCCGATATGAAGCGTCCCTGCGGTCTGGGGGTGCTTGTCAAGGCATCTTTCCCGCC
>NZ_JBSFNS010000221.1:0-3602 GCF_053587275.1 Amycolatopsis sp. NPDC003676 | reverse complement strand
CGCAGCAGGTCACCGTCCGTTCCGGCACCACTCTCCGCACTCTCACACTCAAGCTTCGGGGTGCCCCACGCAACCAAGGACGGCAATGTCGCCGCCAGGCGACGAGCCGAACCCGAACGCGACCCCCACCCAACCGGACTGTCCGTAAAGGACCCCTTGAGGGAATCAGATTCCCCCAAGGAGCCCTTCCCGGCTTTGGTCAGGAGCGCCTGCGACGAACCGCCACGACCGTCACCAGCGCACCGCCGATGAGCAACAGCGCGCCGCCGCCGATCAAGTAGCCGCGAATGTCCGCACCGGTCGACGCGAGCGGCCCCTGGTCCGACGGTCCGGTCCCGGGAGCCACCCCGCCGGAGTTGTCGCTGGTGGTCGTGACCGGGGCCGGGGCCTCCGAGGACGAACTGGACGTCGTCGGGCTCGTGCTGCTCGCCGAGGACGTCGGCTGCGAACTCGAGGACGTCGCGCTGGACGACGTCGGCGCGGTCGAGGACTCCGTCTCCGACGGGCCGGTCGGCACCGTGGAGCTGGACGTCGCCGAACTGGACGACGTGGCGCTCGACGAGGTCGTGCTGGACGACGTGGTGCTCGTCGGCTCAGTCGTGGTCGAGGTCGTCGAGGAAGTCGACGTGGTGCTCGACGTCGGCTCCGTGCTCGACGTGCCCGTCGTGGTCGAGCTGGTCGGCTCAGTGCTCGACGTCGTGGTGCTAGTCGAACTGGACGTCGTAGTGCTGGACGTGGACGTCGTACTAGTCGGCGTAGTAGGCGTAGTCGTCGGCCCAGCGCAGTCCGGCAGATCCCCGGTGAACGGATACGCGTGGAACTCCTGCCCGCCAGCCGCACCATCGGACGTGTGCAACAGATTGCCCGCCGTGAAGAACCGGCCGTTGGTGCCCGAAGCGGTGACCGTCGTGTCGCTGGACGGGTTGCCGACCAGCACGCTGCCCTGGAACTGCGCCTGCCCGGCGATCTTCACCTTCGACGCGTCCGGGAAGTTCCACAGCAGCTTCTCGCGCAGGTGGTTGATCGGGTCCTGGTCGGCGAGGTCGCCGGTGTAGGTGTTGATCACCCGGTTGCCGCCGACGAGGTTCACCAGCACCGTCGCGCCCGCCGGGATGCCGGTGAACTCGAGGCCCTGCATGCCGCCGCCGGGGCCGGTGAGGTCGAAGTCGACATTGAACACCTGCAGCGCGGACTTCCCGTCGCCGGTGAACAGCGTGCGGTAGCCCTCGTTCTTCGCCGTCCCGGTCGCCGCGGACTTGCCGTAGCAGGTACTGGCCTCCTGCAGCTGCGGCCGGAGCTGCTTGTACTGGTCGGCCGCGTTCGGGTCCTGCTTCAGCGTGCCGGTCACGGTCCCGGTCACGGTGCCGCCGTAGCGCACGACGCCTCCGTCCGCGAGAAGCCGCTGGTTCGGCGCGACGGTGACGTCCTTGCCGGTGGTGAGGAAATCGGCACCGTCCGGCGGGGGCACGCGCGAGCCGACGCCCGCGATGCCGACGTTGTAGACCGAAGAAGCGCCAGCCCGCTTCGCCATGTCGAAACCGCCGAGCACGACGACCCGGCCTTCCGCCTCGGCCGCGCCTTCGCGCACGAGGAAGTCGCCGCCGGCGAAGACGTTGATGCCGTTGTCCCGTCCCGCGAACGGCCCGTTGTTGACCGGCGGGTACTTGTCCGGGCAGGCGTCGCCGACGCACGGCCCCAAGCCCCCGGGCAACGGAGCGGCGCTCGCGCCGGGACCGGCCACGAACGCCACTGCACACACCGCCGCGGCGAGAGCTCCGCCCACGACGGCCATTTTCCTGGCACGCATGCGGCCGATCCTTACCCGGCGCGGGCGAAATGCGGCAGTCGAAACACCGTAACCCACCCGAACGGGTCATAAAATACTCAGCTCCTCAGACAAGTAGACTAGTGACGCTCCACACTCGACACCCCGCCGGAAGAATGTCCCGCAGTAGCCTCGCTCCCGTCGCCCCGCCCGATCAGAAAGCCCTCCGATGCCCCCTCTCGTGCACCGGCACCCGCTCGCCGCACAGGCCGCCGAAGTCCTTCTGGCCCGCATTCGCTCCGGCGAATGGGCGCTGGGTCACAAATTGCCCGGGGAAACGACTTTGGCCGCGCAACTGGGCGTCGGCCGTTCGACGATGCGCGAGGCGATCCGCGAATTGGCGGGCAAAGGCGTGCTCGATTCCCGCCAGGGTTCCGGCGTTTTCGTGACCGCCCTGGACGTCGCCGAAGATTGGGACGCGGTGCTGCGCCGCGCCACCATCGGCGCGGTGATCGAGGCGCGCATCGCCATCGAAGCGGAGGCCGCCGCACTCGCCGCGCTCCGGCGGACGCCGACCGACCTGCGCGCGATCCGCCGCGCACTCGCCGCTCGCGCGCTCGGCGATCCGGATGTCGAGGTCCTGGTGGACACCGACACCGCGTTCCACCGCACGGTGCTCGTCGCCGCGCACAACGACGTGCTGATCGAATTGTTCGACAGTTTCGTGCCGCGCGTCCACCGCGCGATGACGGACATGCTGCGCGCCCGTCCGATCACCGCGCCCGAGGAAGACCAAGCCGCGCATCTGGCGCTCGTCGACGCGATCGCGGACAAAGACGCGTCCGCCGCCGCGGAACTGAGCCGGGCGCACCTGACCGCCTTGAAGGAGGCACTTTCGTGAGCGAGGTCGTTCTGCAGCTGACCGACGTCGTGTTCCGCAGGCAGGGCAAGGAAATCCTGCACGGCGTGAACCTGGCCGTGCGGGCAGGCGAACACTGGGCGCTGCTCGGCCCGAACGGCGCAGGCAAGAGCACGATCCTCGGTTTCTGCGGTGCGGTCACGCATCCGACGACCGGCACCGTCGACGTCCTCGGCGGACGGCTCGGCCGCGTCGAATTGCAGGCGTTGCGCCGCAGCATCGGGCACGTCGACCCGCGGCATCCGCTGCGTTCGCCGCTCACCATCCGGGAGGTCGTGCTGACCGGGATCACCGGAAGCATCGACACTCCCCCGCGCTGGCAGCCCACCGCGGCGCAAATCGAGCAGGCCGACGAACTCATCGGATTGCTGGGCCTCGACGGCAAGGCTGGCGAACGCTGGCCGACGCTGTCCCAAGGCGAACGCGGCCGCGCCCTGATCGCCCGCGCGCTGATCAGCGACCCTCGGCTGCTCCTGCTCGACGAGCCGTCCACCGGCCTTGACGTCGCGGCTCGCGAGCAGCTGCTCGAAACGATCGACCTGCTCACGCGGACCCATCCCCGGCTCGCCTCCATCGTGGTCACGCACCATCTGGAGGAGCTGCCGGAAACGACGACGCACGCGCTGCTGATCGCGGACGGTTCGGTGGTGTCGTCCGGGCCGATCGAGCAGGCGGTCACCACCGCGAGCATCAGCCGGGCATTCGGCCACCCGATCCGCGTGGACCGGCACGACGGACGGTGGAGCGCCCGCGCCGCGCGCAGCCGGTCCACCGAAGTCGCCTGACGCGGGCCGCCGCCACCCGCTGTCCGTGAAGGGCTCCTTGAGGGAATCTGGTTCCCTCAAGGAGCCCGTCGCGGTCGTGCCGCGGCCCAGGTTTTGGGTTTAGCACACTTCTGTACTAAAGTCACAGTATAAG
>NZ_JBSFNS010000220.1:0-3848 GCF_053587275.1 Amycolatopsis sp. NPDC003676 | reverse complement strand
TCCGGCGCGATGTAGGCCTCGATCCCGATGATCGGCTTGATCCCGTGCTTCTTCGACGTCTGGAAAAACTCGTCCCCGCCGTACATGTTCCCGTGGTCAGTCATCCCGACCGCGGGCATGCCCAGCCGGGCCGCCTCCGTGAAAAGGGGACCGATCTTCGCCGCACCGTCCAGCATCGAATACTCGGTGTGGACGTGCAGGTGGACGAAAGAATCGTTCGACACCAGCGAAAACCTCCCCTAGGCAGACGGCTTCCCGGCTCCGGTCGACGCGGCGGGCCCGGGCTGTCCACCCTAGTCCGCCGCGGTCCGGCCGTTCCGTCTGGATCCTCTCTCTTCAGCGGGCCGAGCGCGCCTGCGACGCGCCGGGACGCGTTCGGCGTGGTGATCGCCGGTGCGCCCCTCAAGTACCCGGACACGGTCGCACCCGGCACCGACAAAACCGGGCCTCCCGGGAGCCGGGCGGCCGAGAGTCACCCGGGAGCGTGAACCAAGCCACAACCGCCGAGAAAGGGGCCCGTGCACGGCTTGACAGCGGCCGGGCCGGAACCGACGATCCGACGCGTGAACCTGTCTGACAGCCGGGCAGCCGGACCGCTCCCCCGGCGCGTCAGCGCGATGGAGGCCGTCCTCGGCTACCTGCGCGAGGCGATCGAACGCGGGGAGTACGCGGTCGGCGACCAGCTGCCGTCGGAAGCCGCGCTGAGCAGGCAGTTCGAGGTCAGCCGCTCGGTCGTGCGCGAGGCGCTGCGCGGGCTGCAGGCGCTCGGGCTGACCGTGTCGCGCACCGGCCGCGGCACGTTCGTCACCGCGAGCGGCCCGCCGGAGAACCCTACGTTCGGCGATTACTCGGCCCGCGATCTGGTCGAAGTGCGCAGGCACGTCGAGGTCCCGGTGGCCGGATACGCCGCGCGACGCCGCGACGCCGACCAGCTCGCGCGCCTCGCCGATCTCGTCGACCGGATGGACGCCGAGACCTCGGACGCCGCGTGGGTGGCGCTTGACTCACAGTTTCACGTCACGATCGCACGGGCATCAGGCAATCCGGTGTTCGCGAAGGTGATCGAAGAGATCCGCGACGCGCTGGCCCGCCAGTCGGCGTTCCTGAACCAGCTGGGCGGACGGCGGACGCAGTCGAACGTCGAGCACCGGCGCATCGTGACGGCGATCGCCGAAGGCGAAGAAGAAGCGGCGGCGGCCGCGATGACCGAGCATCTCGACCACGTCGAGAAGACCCTGACCACGATCGTACGGCCGGCCCGCGCCGGCGAAGCAGAAACAGGTACCACCGCGTGACTGAAGAAACCCTGCCCGCGACTGCCGAGGCGGACACCGCCGACGCGGGCGACGCCGGATACCGCAAGGCGCTGAAATCCCGGCACATCAACATGATCGCCATCGGCGGCGCGATCGGCACCGGCCTGTTCCTCGGCGCGGGCGGGCGGCTCGCACAGGCCGGTCCGGCGCTAGCGATCGTGTACGCGGTCTGCGGGCTCTTCGCGTTCTTCGTGGTGCGCTCCCTCGGCGAACTGATCCTGCACCGCCCGTCGTCCGGCGCGTTCGTGTCCTACGCGCGCGAGTTCATGGGCGAGAAGGGCGCGTACATCGCGGGCTGGATGCACTTCCTCAACTGGTCGACCACCGGCATCGCGGACATCACCGCCATCGCGCTGTACGCGCACTTCTGGTCGTTCTTCACGCCGATCCCGCAGTGGGTGCTGGCGCTGATCGCGCTGGCGGTCGTGCTGTCGCTGAACCTCGTCTCGGTGAAGCTGTTCGGCGAGATGGAGTTCTGGTTCTCGATCGTCAAGGTCGCCGCACTGGTGCTGTTCCTGCTCGTCGGCATCTTCCTGCTGGTGACGCAGCATCCGATCGACGGCCACGCGCCCGGCCCTCAGCTGATCGCCGACCACGGCGGCGTTTTCCCGGCGGGCATCGTGCCGATGATCCTGATCGTGCAGGGAGTCGTGTTCGCCTACGCGTCGTGCGAGCTGGTCGGCGTCGCGGCGGGCGAGACGGAGAACCCGAAGGCGGTCGTGCCGAAGGCGATCAACTCGATCATGTGGCGGATCGCGCTGTTCTACGTCGGTTCGGTCGTGCTGCTGGCGATGCTGCTGCCGTGGAACGCCTACTCGGCCGATCAAAGCCCGTTCGTCACGGTGCTGTCGAAGCTGGGCGTGCCCTATGCGGACAGCATCATGAACCTGGTCGTGCTGACCGCCGCGCTGTCGAGCCTCAACTCAGGCCTGTACTCGACCGGGCGAATCCTGCGCTCGATGTCGCTGGCCGGATCCGCGCCGAAGTTCACCGGCGTGATGAACCGCAACCAGGTGCCCTACGGCGGGATCCTGCTCACGTCGTCGGTGTGCGTGATCGGCGTCGGACTCAACTACGTGGTGCCGAAGGACGCGTTCGAGATCGTGCTGAACTTCGCCGCCGTCGGCATCCTCGGCACCTGGGCGATCATCGTGCTCAGCCACCTGCTGTTCGTGCGGAAAGCCAAGCGCGGCGAGGTCACCCGTCCGCACTTCCGGCTGCCGTTCTCGCCCTACACCGAGATCGCGACGCTCGTCTTCCTCGCCGCGGTCGTCGTGCTGATGGGCTTCGACAAGACTGGCCGGATCACTCTGATGGCGCTGCCGGTGATCGTCGTCGCGCTGGTGGTCGGCTGGTTCGTCGTGCGCAAGCGGATCGACATGAGCGCGTTCGACAAGGCAGAAGCGTCGTGATCCCCCAGGAACGCGAACCCCGGCACGTCCCTTTGGTGCACCTTCTGCGCGACGGCATGGTCGAAGGCGTACACCACGGTTCGGTCGTCGTCCTCTCTCCGGACGGTTCGACCCTGTTCGAGGCAGGCGACCCCGACGTCGCGATGTACCCGCGCTCAACCGCGAAACCGTTGCAAGCCACCGCCATGGCCCGACTCGGACTGCACCTGAATCCGCGCGGTTTCGCGATCGCCGCAGCCAGCCACTCCGGCGAAGCGCGACACCTGGAAGCGGCGGCCGCGGTGCTGACAAGCCGCGGCTTCGCTGAAGCTGATCTGGGCAACCCCGCCGACCTGCCCTATGACCCGGTCGAACGGGACGCCTGGATCGCCAGCGCACGGCAGCCGTCGCGACTCGCACACAACTGCTCCGGCAAGCACGCGGCGATGCTGGCCGTCTGCCGGGAACAGCACTGGGACGTCGAGGGCTACCTCGATCCGACGCATCCGCTGCAGCGCGCAATCCGGGAAACCGTCGAGGAGCTGACCGGGGAAACCGTGCCGCGAGTGGCGACGGACGGCTGCGGTGCGCCGCTGTTCGCCCTCTCCCTGCGGGGCTTGGCGCGGGCTGCTTCGCGGATCGCGACCGCACCCGAGGGTTCGCCGGAGTCGTTGGTGGCCAACGGAATCCGGCTGCATCCGGATCTGGTGGCGGGAAGCCGACGCGACGTCACCCGGCTCATGCAGACCGTGCCCGGGCTCATCGCGAAGGACGGTTTCGAGGCCGTACAACTCGCTGCATTGCCAGACGGGACCGCAGTAGCGCTGAAGATCGCGGACGGCGGCGACCGGGCCCGTCCAGCGGTACTCGCGGCTGCCCTGGCGCGAGCGGGTGTCGACCCGGATCTGCTTGCTCCCTTCAGCGATCCCGCCCTTCGAGTGACGGACGCACTAGCTGCCTAGGTACGTGAGGGGAATCTGATTCCCTCAGGGTTCCCCTCACGTACCTAAACCGCACCGATGCACCCCCGATCGAGGCACCCAGCCCCTCCCCCGCACCCCGATACGAAGCCTTCCCTGCGGTTCGGGGGTGCTTGTCAAGGCATCTTTCCCGACGAGACACCCCCCCCCCAACCGGCAAC
>NZ_JBSFNS010000219.1:0-3887 GCF_053587275.1 Amycolatopsis sp. NPDC003676 | reverse complement strand
GGGTGGGTGGGCCGTGAAGGGCTCCTTGAGGGAATCTGATTCCGTGAAGGAGCCCCTCACGGACTTGCGCCGGTCGTGAGGGGAGCCCTGAGGGAGTCTGTTTCCGTGAGGGTGGCCCTCATGGACTTGGGCGGGTCGTGAGGGGAGCCCTGAGGGAGTCTGTTTCCGTGAGGGTGGCCCTCATGGACTTGGGCGGGTCGTGAGGGGAACCCTGAGGGAGTCTGTTTCCGTGAGGGGGGCCCTCATGGACTTGCGCCGGTCGTGAGGGGAACCCTGAGGGAGTCTGTTTCCGTGAGGGGGGCCCTCACGGACTGCGGGCGCGGCCGAGGCGTCAGCACGCGAGCGGCGGCGGCCAGGAGTCATCCGGCGGCGAGTTGGCGTTTCACCTCGGCGGCGACGCGGGAGCCTTCCGCGCGTCCGGCGACCTTCGGCTGCACCGCCTTCATCACGGCACCCATCCCGGCCATCCCGGAAGCGCCCGTCTCCGTCACGGCCTCGGTGACCAAGCCGCGCAGTTCGTCGTCCGAGAGTTGCGCGGGCAGGTAGCCGGTCAGGACCTCAGCCTCCGCTCGTTCGCGTTCGGCTGACTCCGCGCGGCCGGCCTTCTCGAAGGCCTCGGCGGCGTCGCGGCGTTTCTTCACCTCTCGGGTGATGATCTTCAGTACTTCGTCGTCGGAGAGTTCGCGTGCGCTGTCGCCTGCGGTCTCTTCGTAGCCGATCGCGGAGAGGGTCAGGCGCAGGGTCGCCGAGCGCAGCTGGTCCCTTGCCTTGATCGCGGTCGTCAGGTCGTCGTGCAGGGTCGCCTTCAGCGTGGTCATATACCCGATCCTGGCGCCAGCCCCGGCTGGCTGCCCGCGCCGCGCCGCCGGGGACGGGGTCTTCTAGACTCGCTTCCGATGTCCGACCAGCCTGAAATCCCCTTTTCCCTTCCGGAGGTGCGGTGATGCGTCTCGTTTTCGCCGGCACCCCGGAGCCTGCCGTGCCGTCGTTGCGCGCGCTGATCGAGTCCGGGCGGCACGAGGTCGTCGCGGTCGTCACGCGGCCGGACGCCCAGGCCGGGCGCGGGCGCAAGGTGCTGCGGTCCCCGGTGGGGGCCCTCGCCGACGAGCACGGTATCGAGGTGCTCACGCCCGCTCGCGCTGGTGACCCGGCGTTTCTCGCTCGCCTGCGCGAGCTGGAGCCGGACGTCTGCCCGGTCGTCGCGTACGGGGCGCTGCTGCCGCAGTCCGCGCTCGACATCCCGGCGCACGGCTGGGTCAACCTGCACTTCTCGCTGCTGCCCGCGTGGCGCGGCGCGGCCCCGGTGCAGGCGGCGATCCGGGCGGGAGACGAGATGACCGGCGCTTCCACCTTCCGGATCGTGAAGGAGCTCGACGCGGGACCGGTGTTCGGCGTGGTGACCGAGACGATCGGCCCGGCCGACACGTCCGGCGCGCTGCTCGGCAGGCTCGCCGAGTCCGGGGCGCACCTGCTGGTGTCCACCGTGGACGGCATCGAGGACGGCACGCTCCGCGCGGTCGAGCAGCCGGGCGAGGGCATGAGCTACGCGCCGAAGGTGACCGTCGAGGACGCGCGGGTGTCGTTCGCGGACCCGGCGTCGGCGGTCGACCGGCAGATTCGCTCGGTGACCCCGGATCCCGGCGCGTGGGCGGAGTTCCGCGGCGAGCGGTTCAAGCTGGGGCCGGTCACCGTGCTCGACGAACCCGGTCCGCGGCCGGGCGAGCTGGTGGTCGAGCGCAAGCGCGTGCTCGTGGGCACGGCGACGAAACCGGTGCGGCTGGGCGAGGTCCAGGCCGCCGGCAAGAAACGGATGGCTGCCACCGACTGGGCGCGCGGCACGAGGATCGACGAAGGAGAGCGCCTGCGGTGAACGAGCGTGGAGAACGGCGGCCGTCACGGCCGCAGCGGGGCCGTCCGGCTCCGCGCAAACAGGGACCGCGGCGTCCGCCGGAGGTCGACGCGGCCCGCCAGGTGGCGTTCGACGTGCTGCGCGCCGTCCGCGAGAAGGACGCGTACGCCAATCTCGTCCTCCCGCAGTTGCTGCGGGAACGCCGGGTGAGCGGTCGCGACGCCGCGCTGGCCACCGAACTGACCTACGGTTCCGCCCGCGCGCAGGGCCTGCTGGACGCGGTGATCGCCGCGTGCGCCGACCGGCCGATCGAGAAGACCGACCCGGTGGTCCTCGACGCACTGCGGCTCGGCGTCTACCAGCTGCTGCGCACCCGGATCCCGGAGCATGCCGCCGTCGGGTCCACTGTGGACCTCGTCCGTGCCGAAGCCGGTTCGTGGGCAACGGGATTCGCGAACGCCATCCTGCGCACGGTGTCCACAAAGGACGAAGCGCAGTGGCTCGACGAACTGACCCCGGACGAGACCACCGACCCGATCGGTGCCTACGCGCTCCGCACCGCGCACCCGCGCTGGGTCGCCCGGTCGTTCGCGGAAGCGTTGGGGGACAAGGGCGCTGAGCTGAAAGCCGCCCTCGAAGCGGACGACGCCCGCCCCGAGGTGCACCTGGTCGCGCGCCCCGGCGAGATCAGCGCCGACGAACTGGCCGCCATCACCGGCGGCGACCCCGCGCCGTACTCGCCTTACGGCGTCCACCTGCCCGCAGGCGCGGGGGACCCGGCCGATGTCGAACCGGTACGCGAACGCCTTGCCGCGGTGCAGGACGAAGGCAGCCAGCTGTGCGCCATCGCCGTCACCAAGGCCCCGCTGGAGGGCTCCGACGAACGCTGGCTGGACCTGTGCGCGGGCCCCGGCGGCAAAGCGGCGCTGCTCGGCGCGCTGGCCAAGATCAGCGGCGCGCACGTCGACGCCGTCGAGAAGGCCCCGCACCGCGCCCGGCTGATCGAAAACGCCACCGAGGGCCTGCCGGTCACCGTGCACGTCGCCGACGGCCGCGAAACCGGCCTGGAACCGGGCTACGACCGGATCCTCGTCGACGCTCCGTGCAGCGGCCTCGGCGCACTGCGCCGGCGCCCCGAAGCCCGGTGGCGCCGCAAGCCGTCGGACGTCGCGGACCTCACCAAGCTGCAGGGCGAACTGCTGATGGCGGCGCTGGACCTGGTGCGCCCGGGCGGGATCGTCACGTACGTCGTCTGCTCGCCGCACCTGGCCGAAACCGAAGGCGTGGTAGGCGAAACCGCCCGCCGCACCAAGTCCGAGATCGTGGACGCCCGGGAGTTCTTCCCCGGCGTCCCGCAGCTCGGCGACGGCCCGTACGTCCAGCTGTGGCCCCACCGACACGGCACCGACGCGATGTTCTGCGCGGTGCTGCGCAAACCGTGACGGATCTAGGTTTGGTCGCCAGCTCGTGCGGCGGACTGGACACCCGGTTCACCGACGAGCTGGCAAAACCGGCAGTCGCCCGAGGCTGGCGATTGGCCATCACGCTCACGCCGACGGCCTGGGGCTGGCTGAAAGCGACCGGCGGCCTTGGCGAACTGGAAGCCACGACGGATCTTCCGGTGCGCAGCACGTCCCGGCTTCCCGGCGAACCGCGTCCGCACCCGGATCCGAAGGTCTTCCTCTTCGCGCCCGCCTCGGCGAACTCGGTGGCGAAGCTGGCGCTGGGGATCGCGGACAATCAAGCGCTCACGCTGCTCGGCGATGTCCTTGGCGCGCCAGGGATCACCATCGTCGTGGCCTATCAGATTCAGCCGACCCGGGCGCACCATCCGGCCTGGCAGCGGCATCTCGACACCTTGGCCGAGGCTGGTGTTCGGCTGCACCGCCTGGACCCACGGCGGCCGTGGTCGGAGCCGCTCGACTTGCTGCCCTCGCCCGCGTAGAAAGCCGTGAGGGGAACCCTGAGGGAATCAGATTCCCTCAGGGTTCCCCTCACGGACTTCAGGCTCAGCGCAGGCGAAGAGCGCGCTTCACCG
>NZ_JBSFNS010000218.1:0-4058 GCF_053587275.1 Amycolatopsis sp. NPDC003676 | reverse complement strand
CCGCGCCTTCGCCCATCATCGACAGCGTCATCGGATCCTGCAGGGCCGAGGCCGGGGCCAGCGTCCAGTTCTGCGTGAGCAGGAACGGGTGCACCGCCTTCAGCGAGCTGAGGAAGCCGAGAATCGTGAAGACGATGTTCATCGCCAGCACCGAGGCGACCACGAGCATCGGGTGCTCGGTAAAGCTCGACACCGCCAGCGCGATCGCGCCGACCGCCCACAGTTGCAGCACGATCCAGCCGCCGACGAGCAGGATCCGCAGCAGCGCCTCGCCGAGCGACAACGTGGTGCCCGACAGCGTGAACAGCGAATCCGTGCCGTTGATGATCAACCCGGTGGCCACCCCGGTCACGCACATCGCGAGCACCGCGACCACGGACACCGTCGCGACACCGAACGCCTTGACAGTCAGCAGCCGTCCGCGGCTCACCGGCGCGATGAGCCAGCCGCGCAGCGTGCCGTGCGCGGCCTCGCCGGCGATCGCGTCCGCGCCCGCCATCGCGGAGGCGAGCGGCAGCAGCAGCGTGAGCGTCATGACCATTGCGGCGATCGGCAGCACGAACGCGTTGTTCACCGCCGACACCAGCAGCGCGCCGCCGCTGTCGTCCGGCGCGTTGCCCCCGGTGTTCTGGCCGACGAACGTGAGGCCGATCCCGATCACGATCGGCACCAGCGCCAGCAAACCCAGCACGGCGAGCGTGCGCGGCCGGTGGAAAATCCAGCGCAGCTCCGCGGCGATCAGCCGGAACAACGGCACCGTGTCGTGCCCGGTCCGGCTCACCGGCACCGCGACCGCAGCGGCAGTCATGCTTCCCCCTCAGCTTCTTCGCCAGCCGCCGATTCCCCTTCGGTCAGCCGCGCGAACAGGTCCTCCAGCCCGGTCCGCGCCCGGGTCGCCTCGTGCACCTCGACGCCTGCTTGCACGAGCACCTGCAGCACCCTCGGCGAGGGCGTCGCGGTGAGGTCGACGCGGACGCCGTCCGGCGTGAGGCGAGCCCCGATCCGGTGCTCCCGCAACGTTTCCACCGCCTGCTCGGCGTCCGGCGTGCGCACCAGCAGCGCGGCGTTCCCCGACTCCAGCAGGTCCGACAGTTCGCCTTGCGCGACCACCGTTCCGGACTGGAGCACCGCCACGTGTGTACAGGTCGCTTCGACCTCGGCGAGCAGGTGCGAGGAAACCACCACGGTCACGCCGTCGGCGTGCAGATCGGCGATGATACGGCGGATCTCCCTGGTACCCGCCGGATCCAGACCGTTGGTGGGTTCGTCGAGCACGACCATCCGGCGCGGCACCAGCAGCGCGCTCGCCAGGCCGAGCCGTTGCTTCATGCCGAGCGAATAGCCCTTGTACCGGCGGCGCGCGGCGACCGACAGCCCGACCCGGTCCAGCGCGGAGTCGACCGCGCCGGGGATCGCGGACGACGCCAGCCGGGGTTCGGCGGCGGCGAACCGCAGCAGGTTGTCGCGTCCGGAGAGGAACGGATGGAAGCCCGGCCCCTCGACCAGCGCGCCGACGTCCGGCAGCGCGTGCGCGGATTCCTCCGGCATCTTCCGGCCGAGCAGTTCGACCTCGCCCGCGGTCGGGCGGACGAGCCCGAGCAGCATCCGGATCGTGGTCGTCTTGCCCGAACCGTTGGGCCCGAGCATGCCGAGCACGGCGCCCTCGGGAACGTCCAGGTCCACGTGGTCCACCGCGACCGTGCTGCGGTAGACCTTGCGCACCCCACGGGTGCGCGCGGCCAGCGGGACCGCCGGGGCGGGCACCTCGTCCGAGATGCCCGCCCCGGTTTCGACCGCGATGCTGGTCACTTGGCGCCCAGCGCTTCGTAGAGCACCTGCTCCGGGACCGCGCCGGCGGCGAACCGGCCGTCGTCGGTCAGTACCGCGCCGCCCACCTTGGTGGTGAAGAGGTAGCCGCTGCCCCACGGGCCGTTGACCCGCTTGGCGAACCGGCTCAGCATCTTCTGGACGTCCGCGCCGCCCTTTTCGTCGCCCTGGGCCTGCTTCGGCTTCATCAGGTCCGCGGGCACCTTGCCGGTGACGACGGTGTCCCACCCGTCGCCGACGAACTTGGTGGCCTGCTTGGCCTCGTTCGCGAGCGCCTTGTCGCGCTCGTCGATCTTGGCCTGCTTCTCGGTCACCTTCGCGCCCTTGGGCGGGGTGAAGGCGAACAGGTCCGCAGACTGGTCGGCGAACTCGATCTTGCTGAACGCCAGCTCCAGCGCCGGGGCGGTGGTTCCGTTGCTCAGCACCGAAAGCCGCAGCGGCATCCGGGTCTGCGAGTCGACCGCGACGCGGATCTCGCGCAGCAGCGTGCGTTCGGTCGGCTTCGGCGTGAGGACCAGCTCGTACGCCGGGCGGTCGGCGACCGTCGCCGTGCCGTCGACCGCGACGTTGCTGCTCTCGCGCACCTTGGCGAGCAGTTCCTTCGCCGCCGTGGACGGGTCGGCGGCCTTGCCCTCGGCCGGGGCGTGCTGCTTGGTCGCGATGCCCGCCGGAATCGTGGTCTTGGTCGCGCTGTTGGTCTTGGAGTCGTAGTCCCACACGGTGTTGCCGTTGTGGATGATCGTCTCCTGCGCCTGCCCCTTGGTGAGCGACACCTTCGTCTTGCCGGCGCCGTCGCTGAACACCTGCGCCGAGTCGACGCCCAGCGCGCCCGCCCCCGGGATCGCGCCGGTCGCCATCTTCGGCAGGCCGAGGTCGTTGCTCACCGTCACGGTGCCGTCGAACGGCGCCGGCTTGGCGGTGACCACCGACTGGACCAAGTCCTCCGCGCTGACCTGCGGCAGCTTCGGCGCGTCCCCCGCCGAGGCAGGCATCGCCACGACGACCAGTCCCCCGACACCGAGCGCGGTGCCGACGACGGCCGCTGTGATGGCCTTCTTCTTCGGATCCATCTCGTCTCTCCCTGTGTTCCCGGGCTCTGGTGGGCCCGGCTCCCGGTGCAGACGTTCCCCCGCCGAGGCTGAGATACCCCTGAATGTTCGGCCCGGCTAGCTGAGATCGCACTGAGAGTACGCGCGTCAACTGCACAAACCGGCCATGATGAGGAGCGTGAAACCTCGGGTGCTGGTGGTCGACGACGAACCTGGCGTGCGCAAGGCGCTGCAGCGCGGCCTGCGCGCGGAGGACATGGACGTGGTCACCGCCGCGGACGGGCCGACCGGGCTGCAGCTCGCGCGCACCGGTTCGTTCGACGTCGTGCTGCTGGACATCATGCTGCCCGGCCTGTCCGGCTATCGCGTGCTGGAACGGCTGCGCGCGGAGAACGTGACCACGCCGGTGCTGCTCGTGTCCGCGAAGGACGGCGAGATCGACCAGGCCGACGGCCTCGACCTCGGCGCCGACGGTTACCTCGTGAAGCCGTTCTCGTTCGTCGTGCTGGTCGCGCAGGTGCGGGCGGTGCTGCGCCGCGCCGGGCCGGATGCCTCGCGCGGCGCGCTGAAACTCGGCGCGCTGGAGGTCGACCGGGCGCTGCGGCAGGTGCACTGGGACGGTCAGGAAGTGCCGTTGAGCCCGCGCGAGTTCGGCTTGCTGGAGGTGCTCGTGGGCCGCGCCGGGACGGTCGTGACGAAGGACGAGCTGCTGCGCGCCGTGTGGGGCGAGGAGCAGGCCGTCACGCGGAATCTCGTTGAGGTGTATGTGGGTTACGTGCGGCGCAAGCTCGACGCGGTCGGCGCGGGCTCGATCCTGCGGACGGTGCGCGGGCACGGCTATCTCGCCTCCGACGACCAGCTCGACGAGGTCAGGTGACCGGCTCGCCGTCGTCGTGGTGGAGCGGCCGTTCGCTGCAGGTCCGGATCACCGTGCTGGCCGCGGCGATCACCCTCGGCTGCCTGCTCGGCCTCGCCGCGCTGGCGGCGAACAAGCTCGACCCGCTGCTCACCGATTCGGTCGACGAGGAGCTGACCGCCGCGCTCGTCCCGGCGGCCGGCGCGGTCTCCGCCGGGACGCCGCTGACCTCGGCGGACCCGGTTTCGGTGCGGGTGCTGGACATTTCCGGCGCTCCGGTGGACGGCCAGGCGCGGCCGAAGCTGACCGAGCCGGAGGTCTCGCAG
>NZ_JBSFNS010000217.1:0-4090 GCF_053587275.1 Amycolatopsis sp. NPDC003676 | reverse complement strand
CCGCGAGCCCGAGCGCGGTCTCCAAAGCCGCCCGTTGCGGCGCGGGCAACTCGGCGACGCCCGCGCGGACGGGGTGCAGCAACTGGTGCAGCCCGGCGTAGGCGAAATCCTGCTCGGCCTCGGCACCGGCCGTCCGCAGCACCCGCATCCCCGCGACCGAAGCGGCGGCCGAGGCGGCGGCGACCAGCGCGGACTTCCCGATGCCAGCCTCGCCCCGGATGAGGACGCCGACGCGTCCTTCCGGGCCGTCGACCAGTTCGGTCAGCTCCTTGAGCTCGGCGTCCCGTCCGTGCAGCGTCATGATCCCTGACGATACCGGGAGACGACGTACGTCGACGGCGTCGTCCGACGGGCGCGGAGACGGCTGCGAGCGGCTTAGTTTCAGGCGAAAGCGACCCTCCACAAAGGAAAGCGATGAGACGCACCCGAACCCTTCTCTCGGCGTTGCCGCTCGCGGCGCTGCTGGTGACCACCGTCACCCAGCTCGCGCCCAGCGCCGCCGCGGCCGAGCCCGCCGCCTGCGCCACCACCGGAGTCACCGCGCCCAGCGGGGCGAAAGTCGAATCGGTGCAGGCCGACCCGAAGCCCGGCTACTGCGAAATCACCGTCACGCTCACCCACCCCGGGGCCAATGACCACGTCAAGGTCGCCGTGGCATTGCCGCAAACCGGATGGACCGGACGGCTCCAAGCGGTCGGCGGCAGCGCATACGCCGCCGGGGACTTCGGCGCACCGCTGGCCCAGGCCGCCAAGGACGGCTACGCGGGCGTGACCACCGACGCCGGCGTGCTGACCGGGCTCGATACCTCGTGGGCACTGACCGCGCCCGGCCAGGTCA
Organism: Amycolatopsis sp. NPDC003676; assembly: GCF_053587275.1. Classification (NCBI taxonomy): domain Bacteria; kingdom Bacillati; phylum Actinomycetota; class Actinomycetes; order Pseudonocardiales; family Pseudonocardiaceae; genus Amycolatopsis; species Amycolatopsis sp. NPDC003676. Next base: position 3,252 of record NZ_JBSFNS010000217.1, on the reverse strand, counting down.
ACCGGCCGCTGCTGACGAACTTCGCCACCCGCTCGGTGCACGAGGCCGCGCTGATCGGCAAGGACGTCACGCAGCGGTTCTACCACCGGCCGGTGACCTATTCGTACTGGAACGGCTGCTCGACCGGCGGCCGCCAGGGCTACTCCGAAGCGCAGAACTACCCCGGCGACTTCGACGGCATCCTGGCGAACGCGCCCGCGGTCCACTGGACGCAGTTCGCGGTCGCGACGCTCTGGCCGCAGATCGTGATGAACCAGGAGCACGATTTCCCGAGCCCCTGTGTCTTCAGCGCGTTCCGGCAGGCCGCGGTCAAGGCCTGCGACGCGAACGACGGCGTCAAGAACGGCATCATCGACCGGCCGGACGAGTGCAGCTACGACCCGCGCAGCCTGATCGGCACGAAGGTCGTCTGCGACGGAAAGGAAGTCACCGTCACGGCCAAGGACGCCGACGTCATGCGCAAGATCTGGGCCGGGCCGACCGACGAACGCGGCCGGAAGCTGTGGGACGGCCTCCCGAAGGGCGCCGATTTCGCCTGGCTGGCCGGCACCGGCGACAGCCCGTACGCCACCGGGTTCCCGGTGGCGGTCAAGTGGGTGCAGTCGTTCGTCGCCAAGCAAGCCGATTTCGACGCCTCGAAGCTCACCTACGCCCAGTTCGCCCAGGTGTTCCGCCAGTCGGTGCGCGAGTATGACGACGTCATCGGCACCGCCGACCCGGACCTGTCGGCCTTCCGCCGCACCGGCGGCAAGCTGCTGACCTTCGTCGGCTCGGACGACCAGCTCATCCCGCCCGGCGGCACGCTGCGCTACCGCGCCGAGGTCGAACAGGCGATGGGCGGCTCCCACCGGGTGAATGACTTCTACCGGCTGTTCCTGGCCCCCGGCGTCGAACACTGCGGCGGCGGGACGGGCGCGGCGCCGACGAACCCGCTCGGCGCGCTGGTCGACTGGGTCGAGCACGGCAAGGCCCCGGCCACCTTGGCAGCCGCGACCGCGGACGGGAAGCAGACCCGCGACCTGTGCGCATACCCGCGGGTCTCGCGGTACAAGGGCTACGGCGACCCGGCTGTGGCGTCCAGCTACCGCTGCCGCTGACCTGTGCCGTGCGTGCCGACCCCAGCGGCACGCACGGCACTTCCCTTATGACGTACAGCGATTCGGTCGGCCGACCGACGCGAAGATGATCAACAGCGACCTAGTTTTCTTGCTATGCCTCACTTCTTTCGCACCGTGACACTCGGTTCGGTTGTCCTGCTCACGACCGCCTGCTCTGCCGCGGCGGCCCCTCCGCCCGCCGCCCCTCCCCCTCTCGCGGCCTCGGGGTGGCCGCCCGCGCCCGTCGTCCCGCTACCGTCGCAGCCGCCGCCCGCACTCGTTGTCGACGCACCGCTGCCGGAACAACTCGCGAAGGGCCTGGTCGTCCTGCGCTACCGGGCGGAGAACCTGCGCATCGTCCCGGTCTACGGCCCGGCCGCGCTCGACGTTTCCCCGCGCATCGGCCACATCCACGTCACGGTCGACGACGCGCCGTGGCACTGGGCCGACGGCAGCGGCGAACCGCTGATCATCCAGGCGCTGCCGCCCGGCCCGCACAAGGTGTGGATCGGGCTGGCCGACCCGACGCACAAGGTCCTGGACAGCAAAACCGTCAGTTTCGTCGTGCCGGTGGGCGGCCACCACTGAGCGGACCGGCAGAATCGGGCGCATGCGAACAGCCGAGCGTTCCGGATGACCGACCTCGCCGACGGCAGGCTCAAGCTGCGGCATCTGCGGTATGTCGTGGCGATCGCCGAGCACGGGTCGCTGGTCGCCGCGGCCGAGCGGCTGCACATCACCCAGCCGGTGCTGACTCGCGGGCTGCGCGAGCTCGAGTCGATCCTCAAGGTCGAACTGTTCGAACGCGGCCCGCGCGGGATGACGGCGACGCTGTTCGGCGAGGTCTTCGTCGACCACGCCCGCGCAGTGCTCGCCGAACTCCGCCAGGCCGGGCGGCATCTCGAAGAGCTGGTCGACGGCCACGCCGGCACCGTCACGATCGGCGCCTTCCTCGCCGGGGCGAGCGTGCTGCTGCCCCGCGCGGTCGCGCGCGTGAAAGCCGTCGCCCCCGACCTGACCGTCATCATCCGGCACGGCGGCCCGGAAGCGCTGTACGAGGCGCTGCTCGCGGGCGACGTCGACCTCGTCGTCGGCACGCTCGAACCGGCGAACAACGACCGGCTGCGCCAGCACCACCTCTACTACGAACCCGCTCGCGTGGTGGCGCGCAGCGAGCATCCCGCGCACCGGCGGCCCGGGCTCACGATCGCCGATCTGATCGGCGAACTCTGGTCGCTGCCGCCCGCCGACAACCCGCAGCGCCGCCAGCTGGAAGAACATCTCCTCGGCCGCGGCCTCTCGACCCCGGCCAACCGCATCGAATGCGGTTCGTTCCTGGCCGTGCGCGCCATCGCGCTGGAGACCGACACCCTGGTCGTGATGCCGCAACTGGTCGCCGACACCGAACCGGGCCTGGCCGCGCTGCCGATCGACCTCGGCATCGTCGAATCGGTCGGCGTCACGCTGCCCGCGGGCAGGCAGCTCACCCCGACGATGCTGCTGATGATGCGCAAGCTGGACGAGGCGGCGGCCGAGATCCGGAAGACCATCGGCTATACCCAACCGACATAGCGCAGTACCAACGCGGCATTGGACGGGCATGGCCAGGGCTCCTAGCTTGGGAGTCATGGAAATGAATTCCTCCTGCTGCACCCCTCCCGGTTCCGGTTCGGCGACCATTGTGCGCCCGGTTCCGACAGTCGGCGGAAGTTTCCGGCTGATCGACGATTCCGGCACCGCGGTCACCGAGCGGTCCTATTTCGGCAAATACCTCATCGTCTTTTTCGGCTTCACGCATTGCGAGACCGTGTGCCCGCCCGCGCTGGCCCGGATCGACCAGTCGCTCGAAGAACTCGGCGAGCTCGCGAATCGCGTGCAGGCCCTTTATGTGACGGTCGATCCGGAACGCGACACCCCGGAGGCCATGCACGCGTTTCTCTCCGCGCGGCACCCGCGGATCACCGGATTGACCGGGCCCGCCGAGGAAATCGAGTCGATGAAGAAGGCGTATCACGTGCACGCCCGCCGCGTCGACGAACCGGACGGCTACCGGGTGCCGCACAGCGCGTTCACCTTCCTCATGGGGCCCGAAGGCGACTACCTCGCACACTTCGCGGATACGGTGGACAGCAAGGAAATCGCCGCCACCGTCAAG
>NZ_JBSFNS010000216.1:0-4159 GCF_053587275.1 Amycolatopsis sp. NPDC003676 | reverse complement strand
GCCGACGGCCCGGACGAGGTGCACAAGCGCGCCATCGCGCGCCAGGAACTGAGCAAGTACCGCGGCAAGGAGAGCAACCGATGACCGGACCCGACCTGACCGGGCGCACCGCGATCGTCACCGGTGCCTCCCGCGGCATCGGGCTGGCGATCGCCCAGGCCATCGCGGCGGCGGGCGGCAATGTCGTGCTGACCGCGCGGACCCAGGAGGCGGCCGACGCGGCCGCCGCGCAGGTGACCGGCAACGCCATCGGCGTCGGCGCGCACGCCACCGACGAGGCGGCGGCCCGACGATGCGTCGAACTGACCGTGGAGCACTTCGGCAGCGTCGACATCCTGGTCAACAACGCGGGCACCAATCCCGCCTACGGCCCGGTGGTCAGCCAGGACCACAGCCGGTTCGCCAAGACCTTCGACGTCAACGTGTGGGCGCCGATCCTGTGGACGTCGCTGGTCACCGAGGCGTGGATGGGCGAGCACGGCGGCGCCGTCGTGAACAACGCCTCGATCGGCGGGCTGGTCCTCGACCCGAACATCGGCATGTACAACGGGGCCAAGGCCGCGCTGATCCACCTGACCAAGCAGATGGCGCTGGAGCTGTCGCCGAAGGTGCGCGCCGGAACTGGCCCAGATGAGCGACGCGGTCACCACCCCGGTCACGTTCTCCGGCGCGAGGAACTTCGCCGCGTCCGTGCCGAGGTGTTCCAGCACGTAGTTGGCGAGCCCCTGTTTGCCCGGCTGGTACTTGAACACGAAGCCGAGGAACATGCCGAGCGCGACCGGGGCGACGATGTTCGGGAAGAACAGGATCGCCCGCACGATCTTCCCGCCGCGCATGTCCCGCAGCACCATGGTGAACAGGAACGCGAGCAGGAAGGTGCCGACGCCGCCGAGGAACACGTAGATCAGCGTGTTGCCGAAGGAGTAGCGGAACGCATCGCTCTGCCACATCCGCACGTAGTTCCCGACCCCCTGTGGTCGCGGCGTGTCGCCCGCGCCGGCCCAGCTGGTGAAGCTGAGCACCACGGTCGCGACCGTCGGCAGCACCAGGAACGCCAGGTAGAGCGCCAGCGCGGGGGCGGCGAAGGGCCAGAACAGCTTGCGTTTGCGGCTCAGGTGCGGCCCGAGCGCGGGCCGCCGCCCGGCCCGGGCCGCCTCAGTGAGTGTCGCCATCAGTGCTGGTTCTTCCAGAAGGCGGCGGACTTCTGCGCGAGCTGCGCCACGAACGCCTCCGGAGTCAGCTGGCCCTTGAGCAGCGCGGTGTCGGCGGGGTCGAACACGTCGGTCTGCCATTTGCCGCCGGCGATCGCGTCGATGCCGTCGTACTGCAGCACGTGTTCCTTCTTCTGGTCGTCCAGGACGGTCTTGACCGGCTTCAGGTCGTCCGGCACGGCGAGGTCGGGCCGGGGCACCAGGTTGTCGGCCACCGCGGGGATGCCGGCGAGGTTGCCCTTGTTGAGGAAGTAGGCGATGAACGCCTTGGCCGCGTCGGCGTTCTTGGCCTTCTTGGGCACGGCGAAGCCGATCGACATCTGCTCCACGGTGTCGTGCGTGGCGCCGGGCGGCATCGGGAACTGGAAGGAGCCGTAGTCGATCTTCGTGCCCGCGCCTTGTTTGTCGAGGTATTCGCGGGTTTCGCTGGGCGCCCAGCTGCCGACGTACAGGAAACGCGCGTCGCCGTCCGCCCAGCGCTGCTGGATCTGCGGGAACTTGGCCGCGTCCCAGCCGTCGATGAAGTACTTGGAGATCCGCGCGGTCTGCGCGGCGGCCTCGCGGAATCCGGGAACGTCGGTCCACGCGCGTCCGGTCGGGTCCTGTGCCGCCTTCGCCAGCCCGCCCGCGCCCACGTAGCGTTCGGCCAGCTGGGTGAAGTAGTACATGTTGTAGAACGGGATGTCGCCGTCCTGGCTGACTGCCGCCTTGCCGTCCGCCTTCGCCTTGTCGAACAGGCCGACCAGTTCGTCCACGGTCTTCGGCTGGCCGAGCGCGCCGCCCTTGGCCTTGTCGTACCACCAGGCGCTGGACTGGATCTCGTACGGCACGAGGAAGCTGTGCCCCTCGCGGTCCTTGTTCTGCGGGAAGTCGTACGAGGTGGGGGAGAGGACGTCCTTGACCGTCTTGTCGCCTTCGCCGATCTTCATGCCGAACACGTCGTCGAGGCTCTGCGTGCCGCCCGGCGTCATGATCGCCGCGCCGACCTTGCTGACGTCCTGGTCGAACAGATCGGGCACGGTGCCGGTGTTGAGCGCCGGGACGAGGTTCTGGGTGTAGGCCTTGCGGCCCAGCCACTGCACGTCGACCTTCACGCCGGTCTTGTCCTGGAAGCACTTCAGCGCCTTTTGCAGCACCTTGCCCTGCGGCTCGCCCGCGGTCCACATGGACCAGTAGACGACTTGCCCGCCGCCCGCCGGTTTCACGGCCGGTTCCGGGCAGGGCGAGGAAAGGAACTCGGCCGCGCCGGGGAGCGCGTTTTCCCCGGCGCCGCCGCCCGCCGCGTCCCCGCTGCCGCACCCGGCGAGCAGCAGCGTCGCCGCTAAGGTCGAGCCCACGAGCTTGTGAAACCGCATCAGCCACCACCTGATCGAGGTCGAAGACCACACACTGAGTGCGTGTTGCTGCGCATTTTTGGCGCTTACCAATCACTTGTCAACATTCAAGCGGAGGTTCGCCGTGGCATCGTGATGGACAGGCGAACGCCCCTGTCCTGCGTGAAGGGGAACGAATGGCGGGTTGACAGTGCAAAATCGATCACTGAGACTGTGTGAACTTGTTCGTTCTTGTCGGTTGTTGATGCCTATCGCCTGCGAGGAACCGAGCCATGCCACGCTTCCGCACTCCGTTCGCCGCCGGCGCGGCCCTGGCCCTCGCCGCCGGGACCTGCGCCGTGCCCTCGGCCGCGCACGCTGACCCCGGCTACTCCGTTTCGGTCGGCGCCGTCGCCGAGTACCCGTTCCCGACCGACACCCCGGCCGCTCCGTTCCTCGACCGGTACGGGACTTTCCACTTCCAGCAGTCCGCCGCCCTCTACGGCAAGGAAGGCCCGCGAGTCTGGGACTTCTACACCGGAACGGACTTCGACTCGGCGCACCGCGACGCGGGTCTGAGCGACGCGGTGAACCCGGCGGAACCGCGCGATCGCAACAACGACACAACCTGGCGCTGCAACACCAGTCCGACCGGCCGCGAAGCGACCGACCCGCCCGCCGGGTCGAGCTACACCCAGAAGAACTTCTGCGATCTCGTCGGCACCTGGGTCGATCCGGATACCGGTGACTGGTACGGCTTGGTGCACAACGAATTCACCCCCGAACCGTTCGGCGCCTACTCGTTTTCGCACTACGACGCCATCGACTGGGCGGTGTCGACCGACCGGGGCCACACCTGGCGGATCGGCGGGCACGCGATCACGTCGCCGTACTCGACGAAACGCGGCGACACGGCGGCGTTCCCGAACCAGACTTTCGACTACGGCGACGGCGATCCGCGGCTGTTCGCCGATCCGAAGTCGGGCTACTTCTACGTCTACTACGGCTCTCGCATCGTGACGAAGGCGGGCGCGGGCGGCGGCGGGTTCAGCGGCCTCGCCCACGTGGCCCGCGCTCCGATGTCCGGGAAGATGGGCACCGGGACCTGGCAGAAGTGGTACGACGGCCGATGGTCGCAGCCGGGCGTCGGCGGCAACGAAAGCAACCTCGTGCCCACCGGCGTCGACCCGCGCGGCTACACGCCGCCGGAGAAGGACTACGACCCGGCGCGCACCGGCACCGCCGCCCAGCAGGTGGCGGCCGGTACGCTGCCGCGCAAGTCTGATCTGTTCGTCATGAACATCGCTTACGACGCGCATCTCGGCCTGTACCTCGGCGAGCCGGAGGCGGTCGATTCGGTCGGCCCGCAGCGGTTCTACGCGACCGAGGACCTGGCGAACCCGAAGTGGCGGTTGATCGGCGACACCGGCTCCTACCGGGACCAGTCGTGGTACCGCTGGTTCGTCGACTCGGCCAGCCGGACCCTCGGGACGGTCGTGGGCAAGACTTTCCGGTCCTATTGCTCGATCTCGTGCGTGGACTTCCGGGTGCTCGATGGCGATCTTCGGCTTGTACAGGTCGAGCAACTGCTGGGCCAGCCGCAGCGCGTCGCGCTCGGTCGGGCCGGATACCGCG
>NZ_JBSFNS010000215.1:0-4835 GCF_053587275.1 Amycolatopsis sp. NPDC003676 | reverse complement strand
AGCCGCGCGCACGGGGGACGCGCACGGCTGCGGCGCCGAAACAGTCCGCGCCCGGAGGGAAGGGGCCTGGGCCCGGACTGGGTCTCAGGCGTTCGCCGGGACTGGTTTGGCCGGCTCGGCGGGTTTGTCGTCGAGCAGGGTCGCCTCGTCGAACGGCGCCTGGCCGGTGAACACCTGCTGCGAGCGTTCCCGGTCGAATTCCTTCATCCACGATCCGATGAGGACAGTCGCGACCGCGTTGCCGGCGAAGTTCGTCAGCGCGCGGGCTTCGGACATGAACCGGTCGATGCCGAGGATGAAGCCGACGCCGTCGACGAGTTCCGGGCGGTGCGACTGCAAGCCGCTGGCCAGGGTTGCGATGCCGGCGCCGCTGACGCCCGCCGCGCCCTTCGACGCGATGATCATGAACAGCAGCAACGTGATCTGCTCGCCGAGCGCGAGCGGCTGGTCCTGCGCGGTGGCGATGAACAGCGTCGCCATCGTCAGGTAGATCGCGGTGCCGTCGAGGTTGAACGAGTACCCGGTGGGCACCGTGATGCCGACGACCGGCTTGCTGACCCCGAGGTGCTCCATCTTCGCGATCAGCCGCGGCAGCGCGGATTCCGAAGAGGACGTCGAGAGGATCAGCAGGAATTCGCGGCCGAGATACCGCAGCAGGCTGAAGATGTTGACCCGCGCGCCGAGCCACAGCACCGCGCCGAGCACGCCGAACACGAACACCAGGCACGTCAGGTAGAAGCCGAGCATGATCACCAGCAGGCTGCGCAGCGCGCCCCAGCCGGTCGCGCCGACCACCGCGGCGATCGCGCCGAACGCGCCCACCGGGGCGGCCCACATGATCATCGACAGGATGCGGAACACGAGCCGCTGGATGTGCTCGATGCCGCGCAGGATCGGCTCGCCGCGCTTGCCGAGCTTCTGCAGCGCGAACCCGGCCAGCAGCGCCACGAGCAGCGTCTGCAGCACCTGGCCCTCGGTGAACGCGGACACGAAAGTCTTCGGGATGATCCCGAGCAGGAAGTCGACCCCGCCCTCGCCCTTGGCCTGCTGGTGCACCTTCGACACGTCGGCCGGGTTGAGGTGCAGGCCGCTGCCCGGGTGCAGCAGGTTGCCGACGACGAGCCCGATCGCGAGCGCGAAGGTCGACATCACGATGAAGTAGACCAGCGCGGTGATGCCGACCTTGCCGACCTTCGCCGCCTTCGCGACCGAGCCGATGCCCAGCACGATGGTGCAGAAGATGATCGGCGAGATCATCATCTTGATCAGATTGACGAAGCCGGTGCCCAGCGGGGCGAGGCTCTTGCCGACGGACGGCCAGAGCAGGCCGACCGCGACGCCGAGCACTACGGCGGCGATCACGGCCAGGTACAGGTAACGCGTGCGGTCGCGCTTGGGCGCGACTGCCTCGGGGGTCGGTGTAGGCACCGTTGCCTCCAGCTCGGTGGGGGGAACGCGGGTCACTATGCGGGGCGGATATGACCGGCGTCACCGTTGTGTTCATTGAGTTCGCGGCGGGACTGTCCGGTGTGGACTTCCCAGCCGCGGCGCCGGAGTGCTGCCGGACCCGTGCGTGTGCTGGTATGAGCGGGTGCCCCCGACACCTCGGATCCGGACGAGCCGCTGGAGCCTGGCCCGTCAGCTGCTGGTGCTGCAGCTGGCGATCTTGCTCGTGCTCGTCTCCGGCGGCATCACTATTGCCTATCTCGACGCCCGGCGCACGACGACCGACCGGGCCGGGGAGCAGTCGCTCGCGGTGGCCCGTTCGATCGCCGACGCGCCGGACGTCGCGCGGGCGGCGGCCACCGCCGATCCGACCGCGGAGCTGCAGCCGTATGCGCAACGGGTGCTCGTGGACACGCGCGTGGATTTCGTGACGATCATGTCGCCGCAGGGAATCCGTTACACCCACCCGAATCCGGCGTTGATCGGCCAGCGGTTCCTCGGGCACATCGAAGCGGCGCAGCAGGGCGGAGTGGTGTCCGAGACCTACACCGGTTCGCTCGGCCCGTCGGTGCGCGTGGTGGTGCCGGTGTTCGACGCGAACCATCGCGTGGTCGCGCTCGTCGCGGTGGGCATCACGATCGCGGCGATCTCGGCCGAGGTGCAGGAGCGCGTCTGGCCGCTGCTCGGCGTCGCGGCGGCAGTGTTACTGGTGGGTGCCTGCGGGGGCTGGCTGGTGAGCGCGCGCCTGAAGCGGCAGACGCGCGGCATCGCCCCGGCTGAGCTGAGCAATCTCTTCGAATACCACGAAGCGGTGCTGCATTCGGTTCGCGAGGGAGTGCTGCTGGTCGACCGCGACGGCCGGGTCGGGCTGTGCAACGACGGCGCCCGCACGCTGCTCGGGCTGAGCGGCGACCCGGTCGGGCAGTCGCTCGCGGACCTGGGCTTGTCGCCCGAGCTGGCGGCGGCGTTCACCGCGCCGGAAAACCGCACCGAGGAACTGCACCTGACCGACTCGCGGGTGCTGGTCGTGAGCACCACGCTCGTCAGTTCCGGCGGTCGCGCGCAGGGCACCGTCGTGATCCTGCGCGACCACACCGAACTTCAGACGCTCACCGGCGAGCTGACCACCGCGCGCAGCCTCGCCGAAGCGTTGCGGTCGCAGGCGCACGAAGCGGCGAACCGGCTGCACACGGTCGTGTCGCTGGTGGAACTCGGCCGTCCCGAGGACGCCGTGGACTTCGCGACCGCCGAACTCGCGCTCGCGCAGGAGCTCACCGACCGCGTGATGACCGCCGTCGCCGAACCGGTGCTGGCCGCGTTGCTGCTCGGCAAAGCCGCGGAGGCGAGCGAACGCGGCGTGGAGTTCACCATCACGCCGGACACGATGATCGACGACCTCGGACCCGGCGTCGCCGGGCGGGATCTGGTGACGATCCTCGGCAACCTGATCGACAACGGAATCGACGCTGTGGTGCGGGAATCCGGCGCGCGCCCGGCGGTGGTGGTCACCGCAAGGTCCGAAGAGGACGGTCTGTTGCTGCGCGTCGCGGACAACGGGCCGGGCGTGCCGGAGGACGCGGTGGGGGAGATGTTCCGCCGGGGCTGGTCGACGAAGGCGGGCGACGAGCACGGTCTCGGGCTGGCGTTGGTGGTGCAGGCGGTCCGGCGCTATGGCGGCACCATTGACGTCGGACGGGACGGCGGCGCGGTGTTCACCGTACGGTTGCCGAGGCAGGAGGTGTCCTCGTGATCCGGGTGCTGGTGGTGGAAGACGAGCCGGTGGCGGCCGAGGCGCATCGGCTGTACGTCGAGCGGCTGTCCGGATTCGTGGTCGCCGGGGTGGTGCATTCCGGCGGCGAGGCGCTGCGGTTCTGCGAACGCGAGCCCGTCGACCTGGTCCTGCTGGACTTCTACCTGCCGGACACGCACGGCCTCGCGGTCTGCCGTTCGCTGCGCGCGGCCGGGCTGCCGATCGACGTCATCGCGGTGACGTCCGCACGCGACCTCGCGCTGGTCAAGGCCGCGGTCTCGGTCGGGGTCGTGCAGTACCTGCTGAAGCCGTTCACCTTCGCCTCGCTGCGGGACAAACTGGAGCGCTACGCGTCGTTCCGCGAGGCGTCCGGCGAGGTCACCGGGCAGGCGGAGATCGACCGCGCGCTCGGCACGCTGCGCACCACCGAGTCCGCTCCGCTGCCGAAGGGCATGAGCGCGGAGACGCTGGACGCGATCACCGACGCGCTGGCCGGAGCTGGCGAAGGGTTGTCCGCCGGTGGTGCGGCGAGCGCGATCGGGGCGTCCCGCGTGACCGCGCGGCGGTATCTGGAGTACTTGGCGGACAACGGGTTGGCGCAGCGCGAACCGCGATATGGGCAGGTCGGACGGCCGGAAGTCTGGTACCGGCTCAAGCCTGGCTGAGCGCTGACCGACCCCGTCAGCGCTTCGTGCGCACCCGGTAAGCGAGCCCCCCGAAAGTGTGGACATCGAAGTTCACCACTCAAGGGGAGCAAGAAATGACGAAGAAGATCGCACTGGTCACCGGCGGTGGCAAGGGCATCGGCCGGGCCATCGCGACGCGGCTGGCGAACGACGGCGCGCTGGTCGCCGTGCACTACGGCAGCGACGAAGCGGCGGCCAAGGAAACCGTCGCGGCGATTGAATCAAACGGCGGGCAGGCGTTCGCGGTGCAGGCGACGCTGGGCGTCGACGGGGACGCGGCGACGCTGTTCGACCGGCTCTCGGCGGAACTGCGCGAACGCACCGGCGAGGTCGCTCTCGACATCCTGGTCAACAACGCGGCAACCGGCGCCGGTTCGATCACCACGGCGACGCCGGAGGACTTCGACCGGGTGTTCGCGGTGAACGTGAGGGCACCGTTTTTCTTGGTGCAGCGTCTGTTGCCGGTGCTGCGGGACGGCGGCCGGATCGTCAACATCTCGTCCGCGGACACGCGCATCGCGCTGCCGTTCGAACTGGCCTACAGCATGACGAAGGGCGCGCTCGACGTGTTCACCCGCACTCTGGCGCAGGAACTCGGCCAGCGGGGGATCACGGTGAACGCGGTCGCGCCCGGCCCGACGCCGACCGAACGCACCGCGCACATGTTCGCCGACGAGCGGATGCGCGCGGGCACGGCGGGGGCGTCCGCGCTCCGGCGGGTCGCCGACCCCGCCGACATCGCCGACGTGGTCGCGTTCCTGGCTTCGGCCGACTCGCGATGGGTCACCGGGCAGGTCGTCGACGCGACCGGCGGGACGTTCCTCGGCCCGGCTGGCGTATAACGACATATGCGGCTCGGGCAGTGCGCGCTGCCCGAGCCGTTCGGCCGTGCCGCCTGTGCCGGGGCGCGGCTTTGCAGTCCGTGAGGGGAACCCTGAGGGAATCTGATTCCC
>NZ_JBSFNS010000214.1:621-5227 GCF_053587275.1 Amycolatopsis sp. NPDC003676 | reverse complement strand
AAGCGCGAGGGTCTGCACACGGTTTGCGAAGAAGCTGGTTGTCCCAACATCTACGAATGCTGGGAAGACCGCGAAGCCACCTTCCTGATCGGTGGTGACCAGTGCACGCGGCGTTGTGATTTCTGCCAGATCGATACGGGGAAGCCTGCTGCGCTGGACCGTACCGAGCCGCGGAAGGTCGCGGAGTCGGTGCAGGCCATGGGGTTGCGGTACTCGACGATCACCGGTGTCGCCCGAGACGACCTGGCCGACGGCGGTGCGTGGCTGTACGCGGAGACCGTCCGTCAGATCCACGCGTTGAACCCCGGCACCGGTGTTGAGCTGTTGATCCCGGACTTCAACGCCGAGCCGGACCAGTTGGCCGAGGTGTTCGGGTCGCGGCCGGAGGTGCTGGCCCACAACGTGGAGACGGTCCCGCGGATCTTCAAGCGGATCCGCCCCGGCTTCCGCTACGCCCGGTCGCTGGACGTGATCACGCAGGCTCGTGCGGCGGGTTTGGTGACGAAGTCCAACCTGATCCTCGGCATGGGCGAGACTCCCAATGAGGTCAGCGTCGCGTTGCAGGACCTCTTCGACGCGGGCTGCGAGATCATCACGATCACCCAGTACCTGCGCCCCTCGCCCCGCCACCACCCGGTCGACCGCTGGGTCAAGCCGGAAGAGTTCGTGGAGCACGCGAAAACCGCTGAGGCTATTGGGTTCCCTGGTGTGATGGCGGGGCCGCTGGTGCGGTCGTCGTACCGCGCCGGACGGCTCTACGCCCAGACCAAGGCCCACCGCGGCGAAGACCTGCCGGAAAACCTGGCCCACCTGACCGCCGAAGGACCGGCCGCGCAGGAAGCCAGCAGCCTGCTGTCCCGCTGACCCCTGTTCACCGAAGGGCCCCGGTTACTCTCCGGGGCCCTTCGTCGTCCCCGGATCGCTCGAACGTGGCACCCAATTCCCAAGAATCAGTAAAGTGATGGTGTGGCTTTAGTAACGGACCTTCTCGACTGGTTGCAAGCACTCCCCCAACCGGGCCTCGTCGCGGCAGCCGGCGGGCTCGTGTTCGCCGAGTGCACGATCGGCCTGGGCTTCATCGCCCCCGGCGAATCAGGCCTGCTGATCGCGGCGACCACGGCGACGTCCGTGCCCCGCTTCCTGACCCTGTGGGCGGTAGTCACCGTCTGCGCGGCACTGGGCGATTCGGTCGGGTACGTCCTCGGGCGAAAGTTCGGGCCGCGCTTGCGGGAGACGAAGCTCATTCGCAAGTACGGCCTGGACGCCTGGGACCGAGCCACCGGCGTCCTAGAACGCCGAGGCGCATGGGCAGTCTTCTTCGCGCGGTTCCTGCCCGTGCTGCGCACCCTGACGCCCGCCGCCGCGGGAGCCTCGAACCTGCCGTTCCGCAAATTCCTCCCGGCCACGGCGGCGGGCGCGTTCTGCTGGTCACTGGTGCACATCAGCCTCGGCGCGGCGCTCGGAGAGGCAGCCAAGCAGGTCGAGAGCGCGATGAACACCGGATTCCTGGTGGTGGCCGCGCTCGTGGTGGGGGTGCTGGTGTTCTTCTTGCTGCGCCTGAAGAAACGCAAGGCGCTGGGTGTTTCGGGCGCTCCGGACGAACAGCCGGAGGAGCCTGCTCGCACCGGCAGCTAGTTCGCCGCGCCTGACTTGGCCTGCCCGGCCCTCCCGGTTCACAGGCGGGCCAGTCGGATCGCCCGGACCGACCGTCTGACCCGCCTCGCGCTAACCCGCCACAGCCCGTCCCGTCAGCGAGAGAAGCGGCGAACCTCACTCCCCCAACCCCGCCCCGGACCCGAAGTCACCCACCCGAGGTCCCGTTCCCGAATTAGATTCGACCGTATGCAGGCACTAGACCTCCCGAAGCCGGTCGCGTTCGTCCTCGGCGGGGGCGGCAGCCTCGGCGCGTTGCAGGTGGGCATGCTCCAAGCCCTCGACGAAGCGGGCATCACGCCGGATCTGGCGGTCGGCACGTCTGTCGGCTCGCTGAACGCCGCGGTGCTCTCCCTGCCCGGCGACGACCGGCTCGGGCGGCTTCGCGACATCTGGGCGCACATGACCAAAGCCGAGGCCTTCCCCGGCGGCGTGCTCAGCCAGGTCCGGACGCTCCGGCACAGCAAAACCCACCTTTTCCCCAACACCGGCCTCGCCAAAATCATCGACGACCACCTCGGCGCGGGCAGCCGGTTCGAGGACATGGCGCTGCCGCTGGGCGTCGTCACCACCGACGTCGACACCGCCGAACCAGTCCTGCTCACCTCGGGCCCGTTGCAGGCGCCGCTCCTGGCGAGCTGCGCGATCCCCGGCATCTACCCGCCGGTGCCATACGAGGACCGCCTCCTCTACGACGGCGGCCTGGTCGCCAATGTCCCGATGCGTCAGGCGTTGAGCATGGGCGCGAAGTCGCTGGTCGTCCTCGACTGCGCGTTCCCCGGCAAAATGCCCGGCGCGCCCCGGACGTTCGCCGAGGTCATGATGTTCACCGCGATGATCAGCATGCGCAATCAGGCCGTCCTGGAAGCGCCGGTCGCGGCTCGGCAGGTGCCGGTCGTCTACCTGCCGGGCCCGGCGCCGGTTCAGGTGAGCCCGCTGGACTTCACCCGCACCGACGATCTCGCGGCGCAGGCCTATCACTCCGCACGGGACCATCTGAAGGAACTCACCGTCGACGGCCCGGGCCTGTACGGAGCCCCCGGATTGCTTCGGCCCTGATCGCCCCGCGGCCGGAAATCGCGAGAGTGATCCGCGTCACCCCAATGCACCGATCCACCGGTCAGGGCGTCTTTCCGATCGCGTAGTTTTGCAGTTGAACCCTGCCGGTCCGCGACCCTCACAAAAGAGACATAATGTTCCCGAAGAAGACATTTTTTCCGGTTGCCGGAATTCTCGCGGCGACCTTGCTGCTTTCCGCTTGTTCCTCCGGGGACGGCGGCAGCGACGCTGGCACGCCCGGTGCGCCGGGCGGGTCGAGCCAGACCGCGACACCGGCTTCGGTGTCGATCGAACCGGCCAACGCGTCCGGGATCAGCCCGAGCACGCCCATCGTCGTGAAGGCGGCGAACGGGAAGCTCACGGACGTCACGGTCACGAGCGCCAAGGGCAAACCCGTCGCGGGCGAGTTCGCGGCGGACAAGCTCAGCTGGACGACCACCGAGGTCCTCGGCTACGGCGGCACCTACCAGGTGAAGGCGCATGCCCAAGGCGCGGACGGGAAATCCGTCGAACAGCAGGGCCAGGTCACCACGCTGTCGCCGAAGAAGCAGGCGAACGCGAACCTCATCCCGGCCCCCGGCGCGGTGAAGAGCACCGGCGTCGGCGTGGGGCAGCCGATCGTGTTCAGCTTCGGGACCGCGGTGAAGAACAAGGCGGCCGTGGAGAAGGCGCTCACGGTCGAGTCGTCTCCGAAGCAAGAAGGCAGCTGGTATTGGATGGACGACAAGAACGTCCACTACCGGCCGAAGGAATACTGGAAGCCGGGCACCACGCTCACGGTCACCGCGAAGATTTACGGCGTCGATTTCGGAAATGGCGTGTACGGAGCGGACGATCGCACCGAAACGTACAAGGTGCACGATTCGTGGATCGCGAAAGCCGACGGCAACAGCGAGCAGATGCAGATCTTCCACAACGGTTCGATGGTGAAGTCGATGCCGATCTCGATGGGCAAGGACGCGACGCCTACCCACCTCGGCCCGCACGTCATCTCGGACAAGCAGGCGAACTACACGATGGACTCCTGCACCTACGGCGTGTGCCCGCCGGACCCGAAGGCGTACCGCTCGAACGAGAAGTTCTCGCAGCGCATCTCGAACGACGGAGAGTTCGTCCACGAGAACCCGAACAGCGTCGGGCAGCAGGGCAGCTCGAACGTCTCGCACGGCTGCATCAACCTGAACGCCGCCAACGCCGAATGGTTCTTCAACAACTTCGGCCTAGGCGACGTCGTGGAGGTCACCAACTCGGGCGGCCCGCAGCTCCCGGTGTGGGACCTGTACGGCGACTGGTCCAAGTCCTGGGCCGACTGGCAGAAGGGCTCGGCCCAGTAAGACCAGCGGCCGGGACGGGGACCGGGTTCGGTTCGACTTAGCGGTTCGACAGAGAGGTGCCGGAGCTTCGCGCTCCGGCACCTTTTTCGTTCCCGGGACGGGATCGACGGGGCCAGGTTCGCGCGGGCTGACTCGGGGCCGGACAGGGGTTGCGGCCAAGCCGCCTGGTCTTCGACTGCTCCAGCTGACTCGGCCACTCCGGCTGACCCGGCTACTCCGGCTGACCCGGCTACTCCGGCTGACCCGGCTACTCCGGCTGACCTGGCTGCTCCGAATGGGCCGGTTGGCCCCCGGCCGATCCGACTGGCCCGGTTGGCCCCTGCTGCCCCGACTGGCCCGGCCGATCCGACTAGCCTGGTTGGCCCCGCCCGCCCTGGCTGACCTGACCCCCCTGGCTGACCACCGCCTGGCTGGCCCGAGCGGCCTGGCGACGGCCTGATTCCTGGCCATGCGCCGCGGCTTCGGCTTCGGCTTCGGCTTCGGCTTCGGCTTCGGCTTCGGCTTCGGCTTCGGCTTCGGCTTCGGCTTCGGCTTCGGCTTCGGCTTCGGCTTCGGCTTCG
>NZ_JBSFNS010000214.1:0-526 GCF_053587275.1 Amycolatopsis sp. NPDC003676 | reverse complement strand
CTTCGGACGATGTGACCAAGCCCGCCACGGGCTGCCCTTCCCTGCTGCGGCGCTGCTGGCCGAACTCCCTCCCGTCGCGCCCATCCGTTCCGGCGGGTAGCCGGGTTCCCCTCGCATCGGCACGCCTGCACTAGATGGCAGGGAGATCTCCGGTCGGTCCCGCTGGCTCATCCCCGCCTACTCACGGCCCAGAGCCCGTTGCGGCAGTGACACCGCCAGACAGGAAACCCGGCTTGTATCGCCCCGCGGGCAACGTGAAGCTCGCCGGCGCGGCGAACGGCCGAGCGAGGCTCCGGCAGTCCCCGAAGTTAACTCGGATATGGCGAAGGCCCGGACCTCGCTTGAGGTCCGGGCCTTGACGTTGGGTCTGGAAATGAGTCTGGGCCCCGGGAGAACCAGCAGGGGTTCTCGGACCGGGGCCCAGACTACTGAGGTTAAGTTCGGCGGTGTCCTACTCTCCCACAACCCTTCGGTTGCAGTACCATCGGCGCAGTCAGGCTTAGCTTCCGGGTTCGGAATGGGACCG
>NZ_JBSFNS010000213.1:0-5285 GCF_053587275.1 Amycolatopsis sp. NPDC003676 | reverse complement strand
GCAGTTTGTGGTGGGACACCCACTCAATCACCCTAGAGGCGAGAGCTTGGTTCGTGTCCCGGCGGCCACCCGGTTTCCCTGGCGACTTGGAGAACATTACACGGCCCGAAACGGCCCGAAACAGGGGGGTCCCTTAATACGATCTTCGCAGGTCAACCGGCCGAATAGCCCCGCAGCGGCCGATCTGGCGGGGCACCGGGCCCCGAGTCGGCGGACCCGAGCCAGGCGAATGCGGTGGCTTATCGGCTCGCGGATGCCGCGATCCGGAAGAACGGGCGGCGCGTTATCGGCGAATAGCGAGAGCGAGTGGTCCCCTCGCTCCCCAATACGGACCGGCCGAAGCATCGAGAGCGGCGGGGCACGCACCGCAGCGGTCGGACTTTGGCCGAGTGCGGCGTCGAGAAGGGGCCAACAGCGGGTCGGTTCGGCGGAGAGGAGCAGGGACCACATCGGCAGCGAGCGCGTTCCGCCGGGTGCACCATGAGCGCCAAACCAACCAGCGAGTGACCCGGGTCACGAGAACAGGTGCCGAGGCGATGTCCGGTCCCGGGCAGGCAGCTTCGTTCTTTCCCCGACTGGCCGCCCGGAGCCGGTCGCGAAAGCAGACCCGAGCGAGAGGGAGCACCCGATGAAGTACCTGATCCTGGCGTACGGCAACCAGCAGGACTACGACCACCTCGGCGGCAAGGACGGTGCCGCGCCCCCGGCCACTCCGGCGGAACTGAAGGCGATCGAGGAGTTCCTCGCCGGGTACACCGGGGCGCTGGCCGAATCGGGCGAACTGGTCGAGACGCAGGGGCTCACCGCTCCCGTGCTGGCCCGCCGCCTCGATCTGCGGGACGGGGTTCCGGTCGTCACCGACGGGCCGTTCGGCGAGACCGAGGAGGTCATCGCCGGGTACTGGATGGTCGACTGCGCCAGTTTCGACCGGGCGACCGACATCGCGGCCGGGCTGCTCAAGGCGCCGGGCCGGTTGTCCGAGGCCGGAGTGGTGGTCCGGCCGGTGATGGGAGCCGAGAACGAACTCTGACCCGGCAACTCAGCCAGGCGGAACCGACAGACCAAGGCGGCAGAGATGACCGACGAATCCGGGGCCACGGTCAACGACACCTTGCGCACCCTCGCCCCGCAGGTGCTGGGCGCGCTGGTCCGCCGCTACGGGCGGTTCGACCCGGCCGAGGACGCCGTCCAGGAAGCCCTGCTCAAAGCTTCCCAGCAGTGGCCGGAGTCGGGGATCCCCGAGCGCCCATTCGGCTGGCTGCTGCAGGTCGCGAGCCGAAAGCTCATCGACCTGCTCCGGGCGGAACAGGCAAGGCGGGAACGCGAGGTCAGGGCAGCCCGGGAGGAGGTCGGCGAACACCAAGGCGACGCCGACGACACGTTGATCCTGCTCCTGCTTTGCTGCCATCCGGCGCTCACGGCAGCGTCGCAGATCGCCCTCACGCTAAGGGCCGTCGGCGGGCTCACCACGGCAGAGATCGCGCGCGCGTTCCTCACCTCCGAGGACTCGATGACCCGCCGGATTACCCGGGCCAAGCGGACCATCCAGGACAGCGGCGTCCCGTTCCGCATGCCGCCGCCGGAGGCTCAGCGCGAGCGACTCGACGCGGTCCTGCATGTCCTCTACCTGATTTTCACCGAGGGCTACTCGGCGACGTCAGGACCGGATCTGCACCGCAGCGACCTGGCCGCGGAGGCGATCCGGCTGGCGGAAATGACCGCCGCGCTGCTGCCCGACGACAGCGAAGCCGCAGGCCTGCTCGCCTTGATGCTGCTGACCGACGCCCGGTCCCCAGCGCGGGTCACCGACCAGGGCGAGCTGGTTCCGCTGCACGAGCAGGACCGGACACGGTGGAAGGCCGACTCGATCCGGCGCGGGGTGGAGCTGGTGACGGCGGCGTTGCCGCGCGGGCCGGTCGGGCCGTACCAGCTGCAGGCGGCGATCGCGGCGGTCCACGACGAGGCGCCCGCCGCGGAGGAGACCGACTGGCGGCAGATCGTCGGGCTTTACCGGCTTCTGCTCGAGGTTTCGGCGAGTCCGGTCGCGAAGGTGAGCCACGCCGTCGCGGTCGGGATGGCGGACGGGCCGGCGGCGGGGCTCGAACTGCTCGCCGCGCTCGACAACCGCGACCGGCGGTTTTACGCGGCGCGGGCGCATCTTCTGGAAAAGGCGGGCGACCGCGAAGCGGCCCGGAGCGCATACCTGCGCGCGGCCGAGCTCGCCACCAACATCCGCCAGGTGCGGTATCTCAATGCCCGCGCCCGGCGGCTTTCTGAAGGAGCTGGACATGACTGACGAGATCCGGCCGTATCGGCTCGAGATCCCGGAAGCGGACCTGGTCGATCTGCGAGAGCGGCTCGATCGGACGAGGTGGGCGCCCGAGCCGGCCGGCGGTGACCAGGGGTACGGCGTCAGCGTCGGCCGGGTGCGCGAGCTGGCCGAGCACTGGCGGCATCATTACGACTGGCGGGCCTGGGAGCGGCGGTTCACCGAGTATCCGCAGTTCACGACGACGATCGACGGCAGCAACGTCCACTTCCTGCACGCCCGTTCCCCGGAGCCGGACGCGATCCCGTTGATCCTCAGCCACGGCTGGCCCGGGTCGGCGGCGGAGTATCTGGCCGCGGTCGGGCCGTTGAGCGACCCTCGCGCGCACGGGCTTGACCCGTCGATCGCGTTCGACGTCGTGCTCCCGTCGTTGCCCGGGTTCGGGTTCTCCGGTCCGACGGCCGACACCGGCTGGGGCCCGCAGCGGATCGCGCGGGCCTGGGCGGAGCTGATGCGCCGACTCGGCTACGAGCGCTACGGGGCCGCGGGCAACGACTGGGGTTCGGGGATCGCGCCGGAGGTCGGTCGCGTCGCACCGGAGCAGGTGATCGGCGCACACGTGACGCAGACCTGGGATCCGCCGCCCGACGACGATCCACAGTGGATTGCCAATCTGTCCGAAAAGGACAAAGCCGCCTGGGACGCGTTCCACCACTACTTCACCCACGAAGCTTCCTACGGCGTCGTCCAGGCGCAACAGCCACAGACTCTCGCGCACGCGTTGTCCGACTCCCCCGTCGGCCTGCTCGGCTGGAACGCGCAGGCGATGCACGACCACGGTCTCGACGCCGACGGGATCCTCACCCACGTCACGATCCACTGGCTGACCGGCACCGCGGGTTCCGCGATCCGGATCTACGCCGAGCAAGACCGGGAGACGCCCGCCGAGGGCCGCAACCCGGTGCCGCTCGGGGTCGCGCAGTTCCCCGGCGACCTGCCGTCGATCCGGGTGTTCACCGAGCATCACCGGAACCTGGTGTCGTGGAACGAGTACGACCGCGGCGGCCATTACGCGGCGCAGGAGGTGCCGGAGCTGTGGGCAGCCGACGTCCGGCAGTTCTTCGCGAAGCTGCGCTAGAAAAACATTGCTCCGACTACATTGCGCCGTATTGCACTGAGAAATCGCCCCGATTAGCGTCGGGGACATGCAGACAGTCCTTCTCCCCTCCGGCGCCCGGATCGCCTACGACGACCTGGGTCCGCAGCCGAAGATCCCGGTCCTTCTCGTGCACGGGCACCCGTTCGACCGGTCCATGTGGGGTCCGCAGGCTGAGCACCTGGCACGGAACGGACACCGCGTCGTGGTGCCTGACCTGCGGGGATACGGGGAAAGCACCGGTCCGGCGGTCAGCGGGCTCAACGACTTCGCCGAGGATCTGATCGGGCTGGCTGACCACCTGGGACTCGACCGGTTCGCGCTGGGCGGGCTGTCGATGGGCGGGCAGATCGTGATGCAGACCGTCCGGGATTACCCCGGGCGGATCGCCGCGCTGCTGCTCGCCGACACGTTCGCTGAGCCCGAGACCGCCGAAGGAAAGGTGGCCCGCAACCAGGCCGCGGACCGGGTGCTGGCGGAAGGCATGACCGCGTACGCCGACGAACTGCTGCCGAAGATGGTGTCGCCGAGCACCTTCCACGAGAACCCAGAAGTGACCGGACACGTCCAAAAGATGATGCGCGACGCACCAGCACCAGGCGCGGCAGCAGCACTCCGAGCACGGGCGAAACGACCGGACTACCGCGATTCCCTCAAGCAGGTCAGCGTGCCGACGCTCGTCGCAGTGGGCAGCGAAGACGAGTTCACCCCGGTCTCCGACGCACAACTGCTGCACCAGCTCGTACCCGGCTCGGAGCTGGTGGTGCTCGACGGCGCGGGACACCTGCCTAACCTGGAACGCGCGGCCGAGTTCAACGACGTGTTCGGCCGCTTCCTGGACCAGGTCCGGCCGGACCACGCAGAAGAACGGTGACGCACTCCATGAAGACCGTATTGGTGACCGGCGCGAGCGCCGGATTCGGCGCCGCGATCACGCGCCGGTTCGTAACGGAAGGCGCGCGGGTCGTCGCCGCGGCCCGCAGCGGCGACCGGCTGAAGACCCTCGCGGACGAACTCGGCGACGCGGTTTACCCGCTGGTGCTGGACGTCCGTGATGCGGACGCAGTCGCAGGCGTCGTCGCAGGGCTGCCCGAGGAGTGGGCGAAGATCGACATCCTGGTCAACAACGCCGGCCTGGCGAAGGGCCTAGAGCCAGCGCACGAGGCGAACCTGGACGACTGGGACCAGATGATCGAAACCAACGTGACCGGCCTCGTCCACCTGACCCGCGCGGTACTGCCCGGCATGGTCGAACGCGGCACCGGCCACGTCATCAACATCGGCTCCGTCGCAGGCAGCTACGCCTACCCCGGCGCGAACGTCTACGGCGCCACCAAGGCGTTCGTCCACCAGTTCAGCCTCAACCTGCGCTCCGACCTGCGCGGCACCGGAGTCCGCGTAACAAACGTCGAGCCAGGCCTGGTCGGCGGCACAGAATTCTCCACCGTCCGCTTCGGCGGCGACGAGAACAAGGCAGCCAACGTCTACGCCGGAACCACCCCCCTGACCGCAGACGACGTCGCCGAGTCGGTGTACTGGGCCAGCTCCCAGCCAAAACACGTGAACATCAACGTCATCGAACTGATGCCGGTGGTGCAGACCTTCTCCGCCCTGAACATCGACCGCGAGTCCTGAGCCCGACGTACGTGAGGGGAACCCTCATTGACTCTGATTCCCTCAGGGTTCCCCTCACGACCTTCCGCGAACCGCAACCGACGCACCCAACGATCGAGGCACCCACACCCCCCGCACCCCGATCCAAAGCCGCCGTCACCGGACCACCCGGCCCGGCATAAGGCCCACTAGAAGCCCCACCAGGCACCGTCACCGGCGCGGCGCTGCTCGCATGCGTGCTGTCGT
>NZ_JBSFNS010000212.1:0-5289 GCF_053587275.1 Amycolatopsis sp. NPDC003676 | reverse complement strand
GGGGAACCCTGAGGGAATCAGATTCCCTCAGGGTTCCCCTCACGTACCTCTGAGGGAGTCGGGCGGAGCGGAGGCGGACCTCAGGCGATCTGCACGGGGATCCCGGCGGCTTTCAGAGCGGCGGTGACGTCGGGGTCGGCCTCGGTGTCCGTCACGACCTCGTGGACGTCGGTGATGTCGCAGATGCGGGCGAAGGCGCGGCGGCCGAGTTTCGAACTGTCCGCCACGGCCACCACCCGGGCGGCGTTCTGCACCATGAGCCGGTTGATGTCCGCCTCGCCCTCGTGGCAGGCGAACGCGCCGGCGGCGGGATGCAACGCGTCCACGCCGAGGAACAACAGGTCGAGGCTGAGCTGGCCGAGCACCAGGTTGGCCAGCGGCCCGCTGAGTTCGAAGGACTGCGGGCGGGCGACCCCGCCGGTGACGACGATCTTCATGTTCGGCCGCACGGCCAGCTCGTGGGCGATGTTGAGCGCGTTGGTCACGATGGTGAGGCCGGGGGCATCGGCCAGGTCCGCGCGCATGGCCAGCGCCCTGGCCACGCCCGCGGTCGTGGTGCCGCCGTTGAGGCCGACCACCATGCCGTTGGACACCAGCGCCGCCGCCGCGGCGCTGATCCGCTGCTTTTCCGGGGCGTGGCGGGCGGTTTTGTAGCGCAGCGGCAGATCGTAGGCCAGGTCGTTCGCGACGGCGCCGCCGTGGGTGCGGGTGAGCAGCTGCTGTTCGGCGAGGTGGTCCAGGTCGCGGCGGATCGTGGCGGCGGAGACGTTCAGTTCCGCGGCCACCTCTTCGACGTCGAGCTTCTCCCGCTTCGCCAAGAGGTCCAACAGTGTGCTCAACCGTTCATGCCGAGCCATCGGCTTGTGCTCCCTTCGCACCGGTCCCCGTGCCTGCTTGCCCGCCGCGGCGTCATTGTTCACCCCGGCGGCCGATCGCGCTCATCCGGCCTCGCCGCCGGTTTTCATCCGGAAGTCGTATTCGGCGGGCAGCGGGCCGGGGGAGACCGCGTGCCACACGTCGCTCAGCGACGTCTCGCCCTCGCGGATCCCGGGCACGGTGAACCCCCGGTCGTACACCTCGCGCGCCCCGTCGAGATCGCCGAGCGCGAGCGAGATCCGCGCCCGCAGCAACGCGAACCGTCCCTCGACCGGCCACGGTTCGAGCAATTCCCGCGCGGTGCCGGGGTCTCCCGCAGCGAGCTGCGCGGCGATGGCCTCCAGCGCCAGCGGAGCCAGTTTCGGCAGCAGGTCCAGCGCCCGCCGGTAGTACTCCGCGGCGCACACCGGATCGTCCTCGGCGACGGCGAGGTTGCGCCACGCCCAGCCGTTCGGCTCCGCCTCGACCGACTGGCGCCACGCGGTCGCCGCGCCCTCGCGGTCGCCCGCCGCCCACCTCGCGATTCCCCGGTGGTAGCAGGTGAGCCAGCCGTGGTCGGGCACGGCCTCCAGCAACTCGGTCCAATGCCGGTTGACGAGCGTGTCGGGCGGTTCGGCGGCGGGGTCGGCCCGGGGCGCGACGCCGTCGAGCAAGTCCCGCCACGGCTGCTGGGCGGCGCCGAGGCTGCTCGCGGGAAACGGAGTGCCGGGGACTTCCACCAGCATCCGGCCCGTTTCCAGTGCGCCCCAGCCAGATCCTTCCGCGAGGATTTCCCCGGGCGGTGCGTCCGCGACTGCGCGCCATTCGCGCCACCGCCGCTCCAGTTCCCCGGCGGAGGGCAGCCCGGCGGCGACCGAGGCGAGCGCGGCGGGCCAGTCCGGCCCGTGCACGATCTCCGGGTCCGCCGCCACCGGACCGTAGCTTTCGAGCCAGTCCCACGAGGCGCCCGCGGGCAGCCGCAGGTGTTCGAGCTGCGTCCGGGCCAGCCCGGCCTGGATCTCGAGGTAGCCGCTCGTCCCGGGCGCGAGCCAGTCTTGCCACCGCCGTCCGCCCGCGGATTCGCCCCACACGAACAGTTTCCGTCCGCGCAGCCGAGCCGTGGACGCCTGGCCGAGCCCGTGCCCGTCGGAGTCCACGGCGGCGATCCACGGCGGCCCGTCGACCTCGAAGAAATAGTCGGCCGCCGCCATCGCCCGTGCGGGGCAGGTCAGGTCGCGCGTGACGTCGACCAGTTCCAGCCGCCCGGAATAGCCGTAGTGCCACGCCTGGTCCGCTGGGGCGAGCACGCGGGTCCCGGCCGTCTGCGCCACCGCGGTGTTCGACCACCAGTACACCGGCACGTCGCGCTCGTGCGGATTGCGGATCCGCACCCCGACGAACAGCCGCCGCGATCCTTCGGGCAGCCAGAAGTCCAGCTGGTACGGCAGATCGCGGGTGCGTTCCCATTCCCAGAGCCGCAGCACCGGTGAGCCGTCCGGCCCGGGCGCCTCGGCGGCGAACATCGGCGCGCAGGTCAGCGTGGTGTGCCCGGTGCTGCCGAGGTTCCACTCGACGCCGCCGGCGAACCACGCGTCGCGCAGCGCCAGGTTCGCCGGCTGGAACACTGGGTTGCGGAATACCAGGTCCCCGCCGGTTTCCTTGTCCAGCAAGGAGTACAGCCGCCCGCCGAGTCCGGGAAGGACAGTCGCGCGCAGCAGGTCGTTCTCCAGCACCAGCGCGGGCAGCCGCCGTTCGGTCCGGTCGCGGCCGTACCCGTCCTGCATCCGGCACGGCAGCACCGTGTCCAGCCGGCCGTAGGACAGGTTCGCCGCCAGGTCCGCGAGAAGTTCGTCCGCATTGGACACCGACGCGACCGGTTCGGACCGGACCAGCGGCGGCAACGGGTTCTCCGGGCCCAGTTCGGCCGCGGGAAGCACGAGTTCGACGCTCGTGATCGTGCTCATGCGTCCGGCAGCCGTTCGCCGGTAGCCGCGTCGAACAGGTGTGCCGCGCCGGTCCGCGGCGCCAGCGAGATTTCCTCGCCGCGCCGCCACGGCGCCATGCCCGGCGTCCGCACGGTCAGCACCCGGTCCCCGGTCCGGCAGTAGAGGTACTGGTCGCTGCCGAGTTCTTCGACGACTTCGACGACCGCGCGGTATCCGGCGCCGCCGATTTCCCAGCCCTCCGGCCGCACGCCGACGACGATCCCCTGACCGGTCAGCGCGGACCGCTGAGCCGGAGTGAGCGGGAGGATGCCGTCGCCGACTGCCGCGCCGGAACCGTCCACTGTGGTCTCGATGAGGTTCATCGCGGGCGAGCCGATGAAGCCCGCGACGAACACATTGCGCGGGCGCTCGAACAGCCCGACCGGGGAATCGCATTGCTGCAGCACGCCGTCGCGCAGCACGGCCACCCGGTCGCCCATCGTCATCGCTTCGATCTGGTCGTGCGTGACGTACAGCGTGGTGGTGCCGAGCCGCCGTTGCAGCGACGCGATCTGCGTGCGGGTCTGCACCCGCAGTTTGGCGTCCAGATTGGACAGCGGCTCGTCCATCAGGAACACGCTCGGCTCGCGCACGATCGCGCGCCCCATCGCCACCCGCTGCCGTTGCCCGCCCGACAGCTTCGCCGGGCGCCGGTCGAGGTATTCGGTCAGGTCCAGGGTGGCCGCGGCTTCGCGGACCCGGCGTTCGCGTTCGTCCTTCGGCATGCGCGCGAGCTTGAGGTGGAAACCGATGTTCTCCGCGACGGTCATGTGCGGATAGAGCGCGTAGTTCTGGAACACCATCGCGATGTCCCGCTCTTTCGGCGGCAGCGCGGTGACGTCCTTCTCGCCGATGCGGATCGAGCCCTCGTCCACGCCCTCCAGCCCGGCGAGCATCCGCAGGGTGGTCGATTTGCCGCAGCCGGACGGGCCGACCAGCACCAGGAATTCGCCGTCGGCGACCTCCAGGTCGAGCCCGTCCACCGCAGGGCGCTCGACCCCGGCGTAGTAGCGGGTGGTGTCGGTGAAACTCACGGTGGCCATCAGGGTCCTACTTTCCGGCGCCGAGGGTCAGGCCGGTGATGATCCGGCGGGCGAGCACGACGTAGAGCAGCAGCATCGGGAGCACGACGATCGCCACCCCGGCGATCAGCCCGCCGTACTCGGACTGGTAGCTGGCCGCGCCGTAGAAGGTGAACAGCGCGCGCGACAGCGTGAAATGGGCCTGGTCCTTGAGGAACACGATCGCCAGCAGGGTTTCGTTCCACAGCCCGATCGCGTTGAGCGTCAGCGCGGTGATCACGCCGCCGCGGGCCAGCGGCAGGACGACCGAGACGAACACCCGCACCGGCGAGGCTCCGTCGAGCGTCGCGGCTTCTTCGATCTCGTCGGGCAGCGAACGGAAGAACCCGGTCAGCAGGAACACCGTGAACGGGATCGACAGTGCCACGTAGAGCACGAACAGCCCGTACTGGTTGTCCAGGTGGATCTCGCTGAACGCGACGAACAGCGGGATGATCACGGTCTGGAACGGCACCCCCATGCCGATCGCGACGCCGTTGGTCAGCACGCCCGAACCGCGCACCCCGAGCCGGGTGAGCGCGTACGCGCACGGTGCGGAGATCGCGACGGTGGCGATCGTCGCCAGCCCGACCAGGACCACTGTGGACAGCACGGCGTCGCCGAATCCGGCGTTGTTCCAGGCGTAGACGAAGTTCCGGAACGGCTTGCCGACGTGGAACCACTGGTACGGCAGGGCGAACGGCTTGGTGAAGATCTCCACCGGGGTCTTGAACGACGCGGTGATCAGCCAGTACAGCACCAGCAGGTTGCCGGCGGTGAACAGCCAGACGATCGCCGAGCCGAGCAGCCGCAGCGGGCTGAGCCTGCGGCTGCCGGGAGCCGGGCGGGGCCGGCGCGGCGGGGTGCGCCGGGGCTTGCCCGGGGCCGCGCCGCGCGACGGCGCTTCCGTGACGGTCACGGGATCTCCTTCAGAACTGGATGGCGTCACGGCGCATCAGCCGCCGCAGCAGCACGACGAGGATCGAGACGAGGGCGATCATCGCGACCGCGCAAGCGCAGGCCGCGCCGAAGTCCGGCGTGCCGTTCGAGCCGAAGGTCCGGTCGAACACGTAGATGCCGAGCGTCCACGCCCGGTTCGGCGGGGCGTAGGTGCCGGGCCCGGCGAGCACGAAGACGAGTTCGAAGATCTTGAGCGCGTTGATCGTCCACAGCACCCCGGCCACGCCCACCACGTCCCAGGTGAGCGGCAGCGTGACGGAGCGGAACTTCTGCCAGGGCGAGGCGCCGCCGAGGTCCGCGTCCTCGTAGAGCTGCGGCGGGATCTGGTCGACCGCGGCCATCAGGATGGTGATGTAGAAGCCGGAACTGGCCCAGATGAGCGACGCGGTCACCACCCCGGTCACGTTCTCCGGCGCGAGGAACTTCGC
>NZ_JBSFNS010000211.1:0-5355 GCF_053587275.1 Amycolatopsis sp. NPDC003676 | reverse complement strand
GTTCGCGGGCATTCCGGTCTGTGCGGGGGAATACGCGCCGGACATCCCGGGGATCCCGTTGGGGCCAGGGGCCCAGACCGCAGAGACGCTTCATATCGGGGTGCGGGGGAGGGGCTGGGTGCCTCGAACCTTGGGTGCGTCGGTGCCTGTTTAGGCGTGGGGCGTGAGGGTTCCCCTCACGGAATCAGAGTTCCTCAGGGTTCCCCTCACGGCCCGCTGCGGTCCGTCCGTGAAGGGCTCCTTGAGGGAATCAGATTCCTTCGAGGGGTCCTTCACGGCTCGCCAGTTCCGGCAACCAGAGGACCGCCTGCGCGCCGCCGTCGGGCAGGTTCCCGAACTCCAGTTCCGCGCCTAGCACTCGCGCCTGGGCGACTGCGATCGTCAACCCCAAGCCGTGCCCGCCGCTGCGGGCGTCGGTGCCGGTCCGGAACCGTGCGGGTCCTTCGCGGAGCAGGACATCCGGATACCCCGGGCCCCGGTCGCTGACCACAACGCACCGGCCATGGACCTGCACCGTCACCGGCGCGGACCCGTGCTTGGCCGCGTTCGACAGCAGATTCGCCAGGATCCGCTCCAGCCGCCGGGGATCCGTCCGCACCTGGACCGCGTGAGGAGCGACCGCGTCCGGCACCCGGCGCCGTACGAACTCCGCCAGGTCGATTTCCGCCAGGTCCGCTCGTTCGGCGGCGGTGTCCAAGCGGGCCACCTCCAGTACGTCCTCCACCAGCGACCGCAGCGCGGCCACCCGGTCGCGGACCAGTTCGGCCGGGCGTCCGGGCGGCAGCAATTCGGCAGCGGTCACCAGGCCGGTCACTGGGGTCCGCAGTTCGTGGGCGATGTCTGCGGTGACCCGTTGTTCCGCAGCCAACCGCGCTTGCAACGCGTCCGCCATCGCGTCGACTGCCTGGGCGAGATCGGCCGCTTCGTCGCGCGGACGTGGGCCGATCGCGTCGCGAACCCTGGCCGGAGCGCCGTTCGCGACGTCGCGGGCGGCATCGGCGGCCCGCCGGAGCCGACGTGCCATCCCGGCGCCGAGCACGACGCCCAGCAGCGCCCCGGCGACGGTCACGACAGCGGAACCAGCCAGCAATTCCCGGTCCAAAGTGGCCAGTGCCTGTGTTTGCGACGCATAACTGGTCCGCACCGAGACCACGTGCCCGCCTGTTTCCGCCGCTGCCCAGAGAACCGGTCCGTCCAAATAGGTCGCTCGGTTGCCCCCGCGGACGGCGTCGCGCAGGGGAGCGGGCAGTGTCGGATCGTCGAATTGGCCGTCGACACCGGGGTTGCGCAGAAGCAGTTGGATCCATTCGTCCTGCGCATGACGCGCCTGCTCGGCTTGCGTGCGCGCGAATTGCTGGTGCACCAGCAAACTCAACGTCAGCGCGACCGCGGCCGACACGAGAGTCACCGCCGCGGTCAGCCGCCACCGCAGCGTGGCCGGGAAGAGTTTCACGGCTCGGCGCGGAGCTTGTATCCGAAGCCCCGCACGGTCTGCAGCCGTTCCTGGCCGATCTTCACGCGCAGCCGTTGCACGTGGACGTCGACCACTCGCGTATCGCCGCCCCACGCGTAATCCCAGACGCTGGCCAGCAGCGTGTCCCGGCTGAGCACGATGCCGGGCGATTCGGCGAAGCGCAGCAGCAGCCGCAGTTCGGTGGGGGTCAGGTCCACCGGCTGACCGGCCCGGCGCACGTCCAGCCCGGCGCGGTCGATTTCGAGATCGCCGAAGCGGACGAACGCGTCCTCCTCGGGCCCGGACCAGCCGCTTCGCCTCAGCACCGCTTGGATCCGCGCGATCAGCACGGCGGTGTCGAACGGTTTGGTGACGTAGTCGTCGGCACCGGCTTCGAGGCCGAGCACGACGTCGACCGAATCGTCGCGCGCGGAGACCATCAGCACCGGCGTCCGGCTTTCCTCGCGGATCCGCCGGCACAGGCTGACGCCGTTGAGCCCGGGCAGCATCACGTCGAGCAACGCCACGTCCGGCGGCCGCGCGCGGAACTGGTCGAGCCCGGCGAGCCCGTCCGCGGCCGTCGCGACCCGGAATCCGGCGCGTTCGAGCGCGAGCTGCGTCGCTTCCCGGATCACGTCGTCGTCCTCGACGAGCAGTACCTGCGTCATGTCCCCTCTCACTCCGGCGAGAAACCGGCACCGGTCCAGCGGTAGCGGGCCACCCCGTTGTTCGGGCCGGTCGCCGACATAGTGGCCAGCTGCCCGTCGAGCACGGTCAGCATGGCACCGGCGTTCTCCAGCCTGAACAGCTGTTTCCCGCCGATGGTGTAGACGTAGCCGCCGAGATACGCGCTGACCGGCACGCCGGTCGCGCCGCTGCTGCCAGTGCCCGGGGCACCGACCGCGCCGCACGGATAGACGTTGACCACGACGTCGACCTCGCCGGTCAGCTCGTGGTAGGCGGTGCTGACGGGATAAGACCCGGCGCTCGGACCGTACGGACACGGTCGCAACGCCGCCTTCGTCCTGGCGCTGACCGTCGGATCCGCGCGCAGCAGAGCGACCGCGTCCACAGTCGGGCCGCGCGGGTTGTTCGCCGGTGCCGGGGCAGCCGCCGCCGGTGGAGCTGGCCCGGCGACGCGCACACCGTCCACATCGGAGCAAGCAGTGAGCGACAGCACCGCAAACGCCGCGACCGCTGTCCTCCGCATGCTTCGCACAGTAGCCATTTTGCCGTTCGCGCGCTGCTCGGGGAGCGCTGTTACAAAACCGATGGGTTTCCTCCGGGCCGCCACAACGCGATTCCCGGCGGCCGGTGATCCGCCGTTCCTACCTTGGCGGGGAATCGACCAGGGAGGAGTCCGATGAGGACGGAAACGGTGCGGGACCCGGCGGAAACCCGGGTGCCGAAGGGACGCTTGCTGGGCGTGGACGCGGTCCGCGCGCTGGCGATCGTCGGGGTGTTCATCGAGCATTTCTTCGCCAGCGGCTGGCTGCACGGCGGCCCGCCCGACGCGGCCCCGGGATTCTTGACCTGGCTGAACGTGCAGACGTCGTCTCGGGCGATGAGCCTGTTCGTGCTGCTCTTCGGGCTGTCCGCGGCGCTGATGACCGGCGGCTCGACCCCGTACGAGGGGAACGAAAAGTGGCGCGCCCGCGGCAGGCTCGCGGTCCGGGCGGTGGTGTTGTTCCTGCTCAGCCTGGCGATCGACGAGTACGGCATGTCGGTGATCGAGTACTACGCGGTGCTCCTGCTTCTTCTGCTGCCGTTGACCCGGCTGCGCGCGCGGACGTTGTTCATTCTCTCCGGAATCGCCGTGCCCGCGATGACGCTTTACGCGTTCTGGGTGTTCAACGCGCATTCCGACTGGATGATGTCCGGGTCCGAAACGGCGAGCGGGCTCGCGATCTTCGGGCATCCCGAACAATGGGGCGAGTTCTTCAAGGGAATGGTGCTGTTCGGCGGCGGTTTCCAGATCGCGTACGGCCTGCCTTTGGCGTTGGCGGGAATGGCGATCGGCCGCCTCGACCTTCGCACGCACCAGGTCCGGATTCGGTTGCTGTACACCGGTTTCGTGCTCGCCGCCGCGTCGATCCTTGCTTCGTGGATCGCCACCTATCCGCTGGGCGGAGCCGAGGCGATCGCGACGACCCCGCCGCCCGGGATGCCGTGGCAGGTGCTGCTGGCGATGCCGCCGGACGGATCGCTGTACGCCACGAGCCCGCTAGGCATCGTGCTCATGATCGGCGTCGCGATGGTGCTGCTCGGCGGACTGCTGATCGCCTTGGACCGGCCGCTCGGCCGTAGTGCGCTGTGGCCGCTCGCTGCCGCCGGCGGCATGGCTTTTACCTGGTATGCGGCACATTTCGCGGTGTTGAAGCTGGTGCCGAAGCCGTATTCCTTCGTATTCCTGGCGACGGTGGTCGCCGTGATGCTGGCGGCGTCGGTGGCGTGGCGGCATTGGCGGCGGCGCGGGCCGCTGGAATGGCTGGTGCACCGGGCGACCTTGCTCGTGCCCTGAGACTCAGCGGGCGCGGGGTCCGGCGGTTTCGCGGATCCCGCGCAGCACCGTCACGAGCGTGATCACGGCGGCCAGCATGATGTAGAAGGCCGGGGAGAGCTTGTATCCGGTCGCGGCGACGAGCCAGGTCGCGATGTACGGCGCGGTGCCGCCGAAAAGCGAAACCGCGATGTTGTACGGAATCGCGATCGCGCCGGAGCGGATGCGCGGCGGGAACAGTTCGGCCATCGCCGCACCAGCGGCACCGTCGTAAGCGGCGATCAGCAGCCCCAGCACGACCATTCCGACAACGGCGAGCACCGGATTTCCCAGCGACATCAGCACCAGCGCGGGCCAGGTAAGCACGACGAACCCGGCAGTGCTCGCGATGAGCAGCGGTTTGCGTCCGATCCGGTCGGACAGCGCACCGGCGACCGGGACCGCCGCGGCCACGACGGCGAGACACACGGTCGCCGCGACGAATGATTCGATTTTCGAGAAATGCAGCGTTTTCTGCAGATAGCTGGGCATGAACGTCTGCAGCGTCCAATGTGCGACGCCCTTGACCACGACCAGTCCGGCGAGCACCAGCATCGCTCGGCCGCCGGTGCGGAAGGAGTCGCGCAGCGGGCTTTCGGCGACCTGGCCGGTGCGTTCGAGATCGTGGAACTCCGGGGTGTCGGTGAGCCGCGTCCGCAGGTACAGCCCGGCCAGGCCGAGCGGAAGGGCCAGCAGGAAGGGCAACCGCCAGCCCCACGCGGACATTGTCGCGTCGCCGAGCGTCGCGGTGAGCAGCAGCGCGAGCCCGGAGCCGACGACGAAGGCGGCGAAACCGAAAGTGTTGGAGAAACTCGTGTAGTAGCCGCGACGGTTCGGCGGCGCGAATTCGTAGAGGACGGTGACCGCGCTGGACGTCTCGCCGCCCGCGGCGAAGCCTTGCACCAGCCGGGCGAGCACGAGCAGCAGCGGCGCTAGCGTGCCGACCGCCTGGTGCGTCGGCAGCACGCCGATGGCGAACGTCGACAGCGAGGTGGCGAGCACGACGATCGCGAGCACCCGCTGCCTGCCGATGCGGTCGGCGAGCGGGCCGAAGAACAGCCCGCCCAGCGGCCGGATCACGAACCCGGCGGCGAACACCGCGAACGTCGACAGCAATGCCGCGGTGGCGTCGCCGTCGGCGAAGAAGTTGTCGGCGATGAAGGCCGACAGCGTGCCGTAGAGGCCGACGTCGAACCACTCCACGAAGTGGCCGGCACCGGCGGCGAACACGACCTTGCGCGGCGAAACCGTTGCCGGAGCCGAAGTTCCCAGAGTCTGTTCGGACATGACGGACCTCGTTGTCTGTCGGCGGGGACCGTCCGTGAAGGGCTCCTTGAGGGAATCAGATTCCCTCAAGGAGCCC
>NZ_JBSFNS010000210.1:0-5988 GCF_053587275.1 Amycolatopsis sp. NPDC003676 | reverse complement strand
CCCGGCGTGACGGGCCTTCGGCCTATCACACCGGGCAGCCCCCAAACGCCGGCGCGATCCCGCGTGCTGGGCAAGTTGGGAGGGTAGGGCTGGGCCTGGTTGCGGAAGTCGTTGTTGCGTGGGAGAGAACCGACGAAAGTTGTCGGGGTGGTGCGGCAGGATCTGCGCATGCGTGGGTTTCGGGTGGGTCTTGTTCTCATAGCGGTGTTGTCGGTGGCGTTGGGTGGGGTTGCTGCGGCGTCCTCGTTGCCGTCGTGGCGGCTTCTGGCTACGGGTACCACTGCGCAGTTTCGTGGGTTGTCTGCGGTTAGTGAGCGGGTTGCCTGGGTCAGCGGCACCCAGGGCACAGTGCTGCGGACGGTTGACGGTGGGAGCAGTTGGCTGTCGGTTGGGCCGCCGGGTACTGGGAAGCTCGAGTTTCGCGACATTGAGGCGTTTGACGCTGACCATGCCGTCGTGCTGTCGATCGGGCCGGGGGCGGATTCCCGGGTCTATCGCACCGACGATGGCGGGAAGAGTTGGCGGCAGACGTTCAGCAATCCTGATTCTGCTGCGTTCTACGACTGTCTGGCCTTCTTTGATCCCTGGCGCGGGCTTGCGATGAGTGATCCGGTCAACGGGAGGTTCCGCGTGCAGGCCACCTTTGACGGCGGCCGCAGCTGGAATCAGATTCCGGACGACGCGTTCCCGGCCGCGGAACCCGGAGAAGCCGGGTTCGCGGCCAGTGGGCAATGCATCACCACCTCTGGACCGTTCGATGCCTGGCTTGCCACCGGCGGCGGTGCGCATGCTCGGGTTTTGCACTCTGGTGATGGTGGGCGGCACTGGGCTGCGTCTGTGACGCCGTTGCCCAGTAGTGCGTCGGCTGGGGTGTTCGCGGTTGCGTTCCGTACGGCGTGGCAGGGCGTCGCGATTGGTGGGGACTACGCCAACCCGACCGCGCCTGGTCCGGCGGTCGCGTTGAGCCACGATCGCGGCCGTACCTGGCGCACCCCGCCGGAACATCCCGCTGGGTATCGGTCTGGGCTCGCTTGGCGTGGCGGCTCGGTGCTGGCTGTGGGGCCTGGCGGTAGCGACTTGAGCCGTGACGGCGGGCGGCATTGGGTCTCGTTCGATACCGGCAGCTTTGACACCGTTGACTGCACGTGGGTCGGCGCGTGTTGGGCTAGCGGGGTCAAGGGGCGCGTGGCGAAGTTGGTTTCGTAAGGGGGAACCCGATCCGGGGTGGAGTCCGCGTGGAACGGGCAGCGGGTGACGGGACGGGTGCGGAGGGTCCCTTCGCGGCACCTGGGCTGACCAGGTGCGACGCGCGCGGGGCGGACCTCGCGATCTGCCGCGGCCGGGAGAGCTAGAGTCGTCTGGTGTCCACCGCACGCGCCGAACGGCTGGTCAACCTTGTGCTGGCCCTGCTCTCCACCCGGCAGTACCTCACCGCGGAGCGGATCCGCGGGATCGTTCCTGGGTACGCCGAGGCGGCCAGTGACGACGCCTTTTTTCGCACGTTCGAGCGGGACAAGACCGAGTTGCGGGAGCTGGGGATTCCGCTTGAGACGGGACGCAACTCCGTCTTCGACCCGGTCGAGGGGTATCGGATCGCTCGGCGCGACTACGAGCTCGGCGAGATCGACCTTGCGCCGGACGAGGCCGCGGCGGTGGGGCTCGCGGTTCGGCTTTGGGATTCGCCGGAGCTGACCGGGCAGGCTCAAGGAGCGCTGGTCAAGCTGCGGGCGGCTGGGGTTGAGGTCGACGACCAGGCGCCGACCGTGATCGAGCCTCGGGTGCGGGCGGAGCCGGCGTTCGCGCCCATGCTCGCCGCTGTGCAGGCTGGGCAGGCGGTTCGGTTCGAGTATCGGCGCAGCGGGTCGCCGGAGCGGCGGATTCGCACGCTCGAGCCGTGGGGCGTGGTGTCTTGGCGGGCTCGTTGGTATGTCGTCGGGCATGACCGGGATCGCGACGCGACTCGGTGTTTTCGGCTTTCTCGGGTGACCGGGAAGGTTGTCGCGATCGGGAAGCCGGGTGCGGTCAGCAGGCCCGAGGGTGTCAATTTGATGCAGCTGGTGTCGGTGACGGGTGGCAGTGAGGATCCGGCTCCGGTTACTACTGCTCGGTTGTGGATCGCGGACGGGCGGGCCGCGGGGGTGCGCCGTCGCGGGGACGTGGTGGGGCGCGAGATCGTCGCGGGCGAGGAAGGCGACGTGATCGAGATCGGGCTGTACTTCCCCGAATCGGCCGCCGACTGGATCGCCGCGCAAGGGCCGGACGTGCTCGTCCTCGAACCGGACGTGCTGGCCAAATCCGTCCAGCACCGGCATGAAGCCGTGCTGGCCCGCACGGGGCAGGGGAGCGTGCGATGAGCGCTTCCGGCGAACGCATGCCGAGACTGCTCGCGCTCGTGCCGTACCTGCTCGCCCGCCCGGGCATCCGGATCGACGAGGCCGCCCAGGACTTCGACGTCACCCCGCGCCAGCTGCGCAAAGACCTCGAACTGCTCTGGATGTGCGGCCTGCCCGGCTACGGGCCCGGCGACCTCATCGACCTGTCCTTCGAAGGCGACACCATCGTCGTCACCCACGACGCCGGGATGAGTCGCCCGCTGCGCCTCACCGGCGGCGAAGCCACCGCGATGCTGGTCGCGCTGCGCGCGCTCGCCGAAACCCCGGGCGTGGCCGACGGCGACGCGGTCCGCCGCGCCATCGCCAAAATCGAGGACGCCGCCGGACAAGCCCGCCCGGCCGGAGTCGTCGTCGGGGGAGGAGTGCGCGAAGGAGCCCGTGCCGCCCGCACCCGCGAGACCGTGGCCGGCGCGCTGCAGGACGGCCGCGCGCTGCGGATGCGCTACTACACCGCCTCGCGCGACCAGATCACCGAACGCACCGTCGACCCGATGCGGCTCGTCATCGTCCAAGGCGTCGGCTACCTCGAAGCGTGGTGCCGGCGCGTCGAAGGCGTCCGGTTGTTCCGCCTCGACCGGGTGGACGCGCTCACCGTATTGGACGAACCCGCAGCTCCGCCCGCCCACGCGCGGCCCACCGACCTGTCCGACGGCGTCTTCTCCGCCCGTCCCGATCAGCGGGTCGCCCATCTGGTCCTGGACCCCGACGCCCGCTGGGTCGCCGAGTACTACCCCTGCGAGGAACTCGACGAACTCGACGGCGGACGCCTGCGCATCGCGATGCGCTACAGCGACGAGCCCTGGATGGTCCGGCTCGTGCTCAGCCTCGGCGGGGAAGCCCAGGTGGAGAGCCCCGCCACACTCGCCGAGGCAGTCGGTCGCCGAGCGGCCGACGCCGTGGCGCGTGCCCGTCATCTCTCGTCCATCTCCGACCGATAAGGTGGTTTGGTGCCGTACCTGCCCGTCTATGTGCTGCTCGCGGCCGGCCTGCTCGTCCTGGCCCTGCTGCTGGTACGGACCGCCGGAGTCTTGCGCCGCTTCCGCCGCACCATGAGCATGGTAAGTGCGGACACCCACGACCGGACCGGACTCGTCCGGGCCCGGTCCGCGGCACTCCGTGTGGCCGTGGCCGAACGCCGCCCGGCGGCCGGCAACAAGTAACATCAGCACAGACCCCAGACAAGGAGGGCAGACGACCATGAACGCGCTGCAGCCGTGGCACATCATCGTTCTGGTGCTCGTGGTGGTTCTGCTGTTCGGAGCGAAGCGGCTCCCGGACGCGGCCCGGTCCATCGGCAAGTCCATGAAGATCTTCAAGGCCGAGACCAAGGACCTGACCGGCGAGCAGAAGGCCGAAGCCGAGGCCGAATCCGCCGACACCCGGCACATCGCCGCCCCCGCGCCCGCGCAGACCGCGCAGGACAAGCAGGTCGCCGACCTCCAGCGCCAGCTCGACGAACTGAAGAAGCAGCAGGCGGCCTCCCCGGCCGACCAGCCGCAGAAGAACGCGAGCTGACCCTCCGCGCGCACCACCCGGTCCCCGGTCCACAGCGGCGCGCCGGTCCGGCGCGCCGCGGCGGGCTCTGACGAGAACGGAACGACCAGTGGCGGAAGCCGCCAACGGCAACGGAAGCCGGTCCAGCAAGCGGAGCCGGCGCAGCCGTCGGAAAAACCCCGACGGCACGATGACGCTCATCGAGCACATCTACGAGTTCCGCCGCCGCCTCGGCTGGGCGGTCGTCTTCATCGTCGTCGGCGCGATCTTCGGGTTCATCTGGTTCGAGCAGCGGCTCGGCCCGATCCCGTCGCTCGGCGACATCATGACGCACCCGTACTGCGCCATCCCGGCCTCGCAGCGCTTCGCCGGCGACCAGCCCGGCTGCCGCCTGCTGCAGACCGTTCCGTTCGAAGCGTTCATGATCCGCCTCAAGGTCGGCGTCGCGGCGGGCGCGGTCCTGCTCTCGCCCGCCTGGCTCTACCAGATCTGGGCGTTCATCGCCCCCGGCCTCTACGCCAAAGAGCGCCGCTACGCGATGATCTTCGTCAGCTTCGCCTCGGTGCTCTTCGCCGCCGGCGCGGTGCTGGCCTACCTGCTCGTCCCGCACGCACTGGCGCTGCTCGCCGGCTTCGGCCAGGACCAGTTCGTCACCGCGCTCACCGCGGACAAGTACATCTCCTTCATCCTGTCGCTGCTGGTGATCTTCGGCGTCAGTTTCGAGCTCCCGCTGCTCGTGGTGATGCTCAACCGCGTCGGCGTGCTCAAGTACCAGCAGCTCAAGCGGTGGCGCCGCGGCCTCGTGTTCGCGCTGTT
This sequence comes from Amycolatopsis sp. NPDC003676, assembly GCF_053587275.1. Lineage (NCBI taxonomy): Bacteria > Bacillati > Actinomycetota > Actinomycetes > Pseudonocardiales > Pseudonocardiaceae > Amycolatopsis > Amycolatopsis sp. NPDC003676. Next base: position 1,285 of record NZ_JBSFNS010000210.1, on the reverse strand, counting down.
CGTGTTCGCCGCGTTCGCCACCCCCGGCTCGGACCCGTTCTCGATGCTCGGCCTCGCCGGCGCGCTCACCCTGCTGTTCGAGCTGTCGATCCAGATCGCCCGCTTCCACGACCGCAAGCTCGACCGCGGCCGCCACGACGAGGGCTGGGACCAGCTCGCCGACGACGAGGCCGCGCCGTTCAACTACACCCCGAGCACCGCCGACGGCGAAGAGCCCACCGCGCAGAGCCCGTCGACCGGCCGCTCGAACTCGACCGACGACATCACCTGACCGTGGGCCTGAACGCAGCACTGGCCGTGCACCCGGCCTCCGGCCGCGGCGCGGCCGCCCGCATCGCCGAAGCGGTCGCGGCACGGCTCCGGCCCGCCGTCGACCGGCTCGACCTCCTCACCGCCACCAGCGTCGAGGATTCCCGCGCGCTGATGCGGTCCTCGCACGCCGAAGGCCTCGACGTGCTGATCGTCCTCGGCGGCGACGGCGCGGCCCACCAAGGCGTCCAGTTCTGCGCCGACCACGGCGTCGCGCTCGGCCTCGTCCCCTCCGGCACCGGCAACGACTTCGCCCGCGCCCTCGGCATCCCCGCCGACCCGCGCGCCGCCACCGACGCCCTCGCCAGGGCTTTGCAGGCCGGGCACCGCCGCCGCGTCGACCTCGGCCGCGCCGGCGACACCTGGTTCTCCACCGTGCTCTGCGCCGGATTCGACGCCGCCGTCAACGCCCGCGCGAACGCGATGCGCTGGCCCGCCGGCCCCCGCCGCTACGACCTGGCCATCCTCGCCGAACTCGCCGCGTTCCGGCCCAGCCCGATCGTCGTGCACACCGACCACGGCGTCCTCTCCGGCGACACGAGCCTCATCGCCGTCGGCAACACCCCGTACTACGGCGGCGGCATCCCGATCTGCCCCGACGCCACCCCCGACGACGGGCTCTTCGACGTCACCGTCATCGGAGCCCCCGGCCGCGCCCGCCTCCTGCGGATGCTCCCGCAGCTGCGCACCGGCGAACACGTGCACAAGCCCAGCGTCGAAACCTTCCGCACCCGCACCCTCCGCGTCGAAGCACCCGGCTGGCCCGTCTACGCCGACGGCGAAGACCAAGGCCAGACACCGGTCGAAGCGGTCTGCGTGCCCTCCGCGCTCACCGTCGTCTCGTGAGCGCCGATGCCGGTTCTCACCTGCGTCGGCACTCACGACCTCTGTACTCAGCCCTGGTGCCCACGTCTGGGCCACCGGCAGGTCGCTTTGCTGGCTGACCGCCGCGACGAACACCGCCGGTGCAAGCCAG
>NZ_JBSFNS010000209.1:0-6434 GCF_053587275.1 Amycolatopsis sp. NPDC003676 | reverse complement strand
ATCAGCGGCGTGTCGTTGCCGAGGATGCTGAACGTGAACCGGGTCCGCGCCCGGTCCTCGCAATACGCGGGCCCGCACGTGATCGAATACGGCTTGCCGGGTACGCAGCTCCGTCAGACGCCGGCTTGAAGGCGATCCCGCCCGCGCCGACGAAGTCGGCGCCAAAGACACTGACCCCATGCGCGCGAGCCGGCTTGTTTCCATCCTGTTGCTGCTGCAGGCCCGGCAGCCAAGGACCGCGGACGACCTGGCCGCCCGGCTGGAGGTGACCCCGCGGACGATCTACCGCGACATCGAGGCGTTGAGCGCGGCCGGGATCCCGGTGTACGGCGAGCCCGGCCACGACGGTGGTTACCGGCTGGTCGACGGGTATCGCACCCAGCTGACCGGCCTGACCAGGCAGGAAGCCGAGGCGCTCTTCCTCACTGGCCTGCCCGCCGCGGCTTCCGGGCTCGGTCTCGGTCCCGTCGTCGCGACTACGGAGCGCAAACTGCTGGCCGCGCTGCCCGCCGAACTGCGGTCTCATGCGGACCGGGTCCGCGAGCGGTTCCATTTGGACGCGGCGTCCTGGTACGACGGCGCTGAGGTCACCCCGCAGCCGCCGACCGTCTCGGACGCGGTGTGGCAGCAGCGCCGCGTCCGGATCCGGTATCAGCGCTGGGCCGCGCCGCACGAAGTGACCCGGACCGTCGAGCCGTACGGCGTGGTGCTCAAGGCCGGGCACTGGTACTTGGTCGCGCGTTCCGGGGAGTTCCGGACTTACCGGGTGGCGCGGATCGTGGAGACGGTGCTGCTGGACGAGACCTTTGACCGGGTTAAGGATTTCGATCTCGGCGGGTACTGGCAGTCCTATCTCGACGACTTCGACTCGCGACGGCGCCAGGGCGAGGCGGTGCTGCGACTGTCCCCGGAGGGGATGCGGCTGTTGCCTCAGCTTGCCGAGCCCGCCATCGCGCGTGCTGCGTTGGAGAGCGGGGTTGCCGAGGCGGACGGGTGGACGCGGGTGGTCGTTCCGGTTGAGGACCACGGCCAGGCCGTCCATGATTTGCTGCGGCTTGGGCCGTTGGCGGAAGTCGTTGCGCCGCAAGAGCTTCGCGACCGGGTGGCTGGGGCGCTGACGTCGATGCTGCGCCGCTACGCTCCGTTCTCATGACTGGCGACGCCGCGGCCAAGCGCTCCTTCCTCGTGCTGCACGACTACGGCGTGGGCGGTCTCTGGTGGTGGATCTCGGCGCGGTCCGAACGGGAAATCCGCGAGACGTTCGCCTGGACCGAGGTGGTCGCCGATCCGGAGGTCGTGGCCCGGTACCGGGACGACGGGCTGCCGGAGGTCGACGTCGACGACGCCGAAATGCCCGCCGGGCTGGACAGCTTGCGCGCCGAGCGCGACAGGCAGCGCGGGCGCGCCGGGTTCGGCGCGCCCGCGGATCGGGAGGTCGTGCACCTGCGCCGGCACGACGACGAGGAGAACACCGACTGGCTGGTCGAGGTCGGACCGGACGGACGCCGAACCCGACAGGTCGAAGTGCCCGATGTCGGGACCGCGCTGCGCAGCGGCCCCGACGACTGGCCGCTCAACCCGCCCTTCGCGGACCTCTTCGCTCCGGAGACCGCGGACTGGGAGATCAGCGCGGCCGAGTTCGAGAAGCACTGGGCTCAGGCCCGGCCCATGACCCCGGAGATCAGCGAGTAGCGACCACCACGAACGACTCCGCGGGCAACACCGTCGCCTCATCCCCCACCTCGGGATTCCCCCACGAAGCCAGCACCTCCCCCGCCACCGCGACCTCGACCGGTTTCGCCGCGAAGTTGCACGCCAGCCGCAGTCCGCCGCGGTGCAGGATCAGCCACGAATCGTCCGGCGCGGTCTCCACCACCACCCGGTCGAGCCGTGGATCGGTCAGCTCCGGACGCGAGCGGCGGAGCCTGATCAGCGTCCGGTACAGGCCCAGGATTTCCCGGTGGCCAGGTTTGCCCGGTTCGGCCCAGTCGAGCCGCGAGCGGGCGACGGTGGCCGGGTCCATCGGGTCCGGGACGTCCGCTTCTCCCCAGCCGTGCCGGGCGAACTCGCGGCGGCGGCCGGTGCGGACGGCCTCGGCCAGTTCCGGGTCCGGGAACGACGCGAAGAACTGCCACGGCGTCTCCGCGGCCCATTCCTCGCCCATGAACAGCATCGGCGTGAACGGCGAGCAGAACACCACCGCGGCGCCGCAGGCCAGCAGGCCGGGCGAGACGGTCGCGGACAGCCGGTCGCCGGTCGCGCGGTTGCCGATCTGGTCGTGGTCCTGCAGGTAGGCCAGGAACCGGTGGCCGGGGGCGACGCGCCGGTCGAGCGGGCGGCCGTGCGTGCGGGCGCGGAACGACGACCAGGTCCCGGCGTGGAAGAACGCCTCCCGCAGGGTTTTGGCCAGCGCGCCGGGCTCGGCGAAATCGGTGTAATACCCCGTGGTTTCGCCAGTGAGCCGGACGTGCAGCGCGTGGTGCAGGTCGTCGGACCACTGCGCGTGCAGGCCGTAGCCGCCGGCGTCACGAGCGGTGACGAGCTTCGGGTCGTTCTGGTCGGACTCGGCGATCAGCGTCAGCGGCCGGTTCAGGGCCGCGGACAGGGCTTCGACCTCGGTGGCGAGTTCTTCCAGCAGGTGCACGGCGCGTTTGTCCACCAAGGCGTGCACGGCGTCCAGGCGCAGGCCGTCGAGGTGGAAGTCGCGCAGCCAGCCCAGGGCGTTGTCGAGGACGTAGCGGCGGACTTCGTCGGAACCCTCGCCGTCGAGGTTCAGACCCGCGCCCCAGTCGGTGCGGCCGGCGAAGTACGGGCCGAACCGGTCGAGGTAGGCGCCGGACGGGCCGAGGTGGTTGTAGACGACGTCGAGCACCACGGCGAGCCCGCGTGCGTGACAAGCGTCGACCAGGCGTTTCAGCCCGTCGGGACCGCCGTACGGTTCGTGCGCCGCGCCCCACAGCACGCCGTCGTAGCCCCAGCCCGCGGTGCCGTCGAAGGAGTTCACCGGCAGCAGTTCGACGTGTGTGACGCCGAGGTCGACGAGGTGCCCGAGCCGGTCGATGACCGCGTCGAACGTGCCTGCCTCGGTGAAGGTGCCGACGTGCAGTTCGTAGACCACGCCGCCGGGCAGCTGCCGTCCGGTCCACGACTGGTCGGTCCATTGGAACGCGGAATGGTCGTAGACACGCGACGCTTCGTGCACGCCGTTCGGCTGGCGCAGCGAGCGCGGATCCGGCAGCGGGCGGTCGTCGTCGCCGAGGAGGAAGGCGTAGTCGGTGCCGGTGACGTCGGCCTGCCACCAGCCGTCGGCGGCGGCCGTCATCTCGTGGTCGGCGCCGTCCACGCGGACGCGGACGCGCTCGGCCGAAGGTGCCCATACGCGGAACATCAGGAGTCCTCCCGCACCAGAAGCGCGACTGGGTACTGGTCGAACAACGCCGAAGCCTGCGGTGCGTCGCCGACCCCGCGGCCGGTCAGCACGTCGGTCCATTCGCCAGCGCGCAGCGGCAGGACAGTGTCGCGCCAGCCGCCCGCACGCTCCAGCCCGAGCGGCAGCCGCGTGACCGCGACGGCCAGGCCCTCGCCGCGCTCGAAGGCCAGAAGGTGTTCCGCGGCAACGCCTTCGGCCTGCAGCGGCCGGTATCCGGTGAAGAGTTCCGGCCGGTCGCGGCGCAGCGTCAGCGCGTGGTGCACCACCAAGAGCTTCGCCGCGCCGGTCTCGTCGATCTCGGGGGTTTCGCCAGCCTGGACGCGTTCCAGCAGGGAGCGCCGGACGGCGTAGTCGACCTCGCGGCGGTTGTCCGGATCGACCAGCGAGTAGTCCCACAACTCGGTGCCCTGGTAGACGTCCGGCACGCCGGGCCCGGCCAGCTGCACCAGTTTCTGGCCTAGCGAATTCGCCCAGCCCGCGCCGCGAACCCGCTTGACGAACGACTCGACGTCCGCAGCCAAGTCCGCATCGCCCAGCACCGCGGACGGCCATTCGGCGACGGCTCGCTCGAAGTCCTCGTCGTGGTCCGTCCAGGAGGTGCGGAGTTTCGCTTCCTTCGCGGCCTTGTCGAGGTAGTCGCGCAGCCGCTCCGGCGAGATCGGCCACGCGCCCACAAGCGTCTGCCACGCAAGGAGATTGAGCGCGGGCTCGTCGATCCCGCGCGCGGCGGTCCACCTCCGGACCGCGACCGCGAACTCGTCGGCCACCTCCGACAGCGCGGCCATCCGCGCGCGGGTGTCCTCGGAGCGCTTCGTGTCGTGAGTGGTCAGCGTGGTCATCGTGGCCGGAGCCGCGGCCGCCCGGCCCGCGGCCAGCGTGTGGAATTCCCCGGTGCTCAAGCCGAATCGGTCCGGGTTTCCGCCGACCTCGTTCAGCGCGGCGAACCGGGTGAACCGGTAGAACGTGGTGTCCTCGGTGCCCTTCGCGACGACCATGCCGGACGTCTGCTGGATCCGCGTCGCCAGTTCGCCGTCCGGCGCGCCGCGCACCTGGCTGTCGAGCGCGTCGAGCGCCGGGGCCAGTTCGGGCCGCCGCTTGCGCGCCCGAGCGACGGCCGTCGCCCAATGCCCGGAGCCCTCCGGGAGATAAGAACGGTAGACCGGGAACGCGATCATCACCTCGGCCACGGCGGCGCGGGCCGCGTCAGCGTCCACGCCTTGGAGCAACGCGGCGATCCGGTGCACCTCGGCGACCAGGATGCCGTCGGTCACCAAACGCCGCGCGCGTTCCTCGACCGAGTGGTAGTCGGTGCGCACGCCCTGCTCGGCGGCGAGCCGGGTGAACACCGACGCGGCGGCCGGGTCCACGAACACGCCGGTGATCTCGCGCAGCGCGTCGTATCCGGTGGTCCCGTCGACCGGCCAGCTCTGGGGCAGCGCCTCGCCCGGGTGCAGGATCTTCTCGGCCACCAGCCACGCGCCGGGCGCGCCCTCGCGGAGCCGCCGGAAGTAGCCGCCGGGGTCGGCGAGCCCGTCCGGATGGTCCACGCGCAGGCCGGTGACGTCGCCGTCGGACACCCAGCGCAGCACCTCGCCGTGCGTCTCGGCGAACACCTCCGGCCGTTCCACGGTGACTGCGGCCAGGTTCGTGATGTCGAAGAACCGCCGGTAGTTCAGCTCGCGGTTGCCGCGCCGCCAGCCGACCAGCTCGTAATGCTGGCGCGCGTGCACCTCTCGCGGCGTTCCGTGGCCGGTGCCGGGCGCGATCGGGAAGCGGTGGTCGTAGTAGACGAGTTCGTCACCCTCGACGGTCAGCTCGTCGCCGTCCTCGCCGAGGACTGGCAGCAGCAATCGTCCGCGTGTCCAGTCGATGTCGAAAAACGGCGCGTAAGGCGAATCCTGGCCGTTCCGCAGGACGTCCCACCACCACTGGTTCGCCTTCGGCGCCTCGACGGACATGTGGTTCGGCACGATGTCCACCACGAACCCGAGCCCGGCGTCTTTCAGCCGCGCCGACAACGCCTTTCGCGCCTCTTCGCCGCCTAATTCGCCCCGGGCACGCGTCGGATCGGTGACGTCGTAGCCGTGCGTGGACCCGGGCGTCGCGTCGAGCATCGGCGAGCCGTACAACGCGCCGACGCCCAGCTCGCGCAAGTAATCCACGATCCCGGAAGCCTCGGCGAAGCCGAACTCCGGCCGCAACTGCACCCGGTATGTCGAGGAGGGCGTGCTCATTCGCCCTCCTTCGCGGTGCGCTGCAACACGACCAGCGAGCGCGCGGCGAGCGTGAACTTGCCGCCGCCTTCGACCGGCTCGACGTCCGTCTCCCCCACCGCGCCGGTCTCGGTGTCGACCACGACTGTCCATTCGCGACCGTAGCCGTTGCCCGGCAAGGTCATCGCGATGTCCTCCCAGTGCGCGTTGAACGCGAGCAGGAACGAATCGTCCTCCACCGGCATCCCGCGCGGGTCGAGGTCCGGAATCCCTTCCCCGTTCAGGAAAATCACCACCGATTTGCCGAACGCGTCGTCCCAGTTCTGCTCGGTCATCTCCTCGCCCGCGGGCGTGAACCAGGCGATGTCGCCGAGTTCTTCTCCCTTGCGCACCGGCTTGCCCTGGAAGAACCGGCGGCGGCGGAACACCGGATGCGCCTTGCGGAACGCGGTCAGCGCGGCGGTGAACTCGACCAGATCGGCGTTCTCCGTGGCGAGTTCCCAATCCATCCAGGACAGTTCGGTGTCCTGGCAGTAGGCGTTGTTGTTGCCCTGCTGGGTGCGGCCGAGCTCGTCGCCATGCAGCAGCATCGGCACGCCCTGCGACAGCAGCAGCGTGGCGAGCAGGTTTCGCCGCTGCCGGTCGCGCAGCGCGAGCACCTCCTCGTCGTCGGTCGGGCCCTCGACGCCGCAGTTCCAGGACCGGTTGTCGTCCGCGCCGTCGCGGTTGTCCTCGCCGTTGCGAGACCCGGCCGCCGGGAAGGCGTCCGCAGTCCGCGCAGCCGGCGATCC
>NZ_JBSFNS010000208.1:0-6805 GCF_053587275.1 Amycolatopsis sp. NPDC003676 | reverse complement strand
AATCAGCAGCACCAGGCCCTCGACCAGCTGGGTCCACACGAGCACGATCGCCAGCCCTGAGGGAATCTGATTCCCTCAGGGTTCCCCTCACGAACCTCGGCCTAGCGCAACGGAACCCGCCGACCGGGGTGCGAGTGGCGAGAACCCCGCGTGCTGCGGAGAAAACCGCATCGGGGCGAACCCAGCTCAAGCCAGCGAGCGCAAACCCAACTCCGCCGAACTCAAGCAGGCTGGCAAGTAGGGCACCAATAAAGATTCCGCGCAGCCAATTCCTTCTGCGCCACCGGAGTCCCGCACACCAGACACGGCATCCCGGCCCGCCGGTAGACGTAAACCTCGCCCCCGTGCCGGTCCTCGCGCGGTGCCCGGCCCATCGCCGCAGGCAAATGCTCCGGCGCGACGGTGTCGATCCGCCCGACCCGGACCCCGGCGCGCATCAGCGTCACCAGGTCCGCCCAGATGTCGTCCCACAGCGCGCGGTCCAGCGCGCGTCCGGGAACCATCGGCGAAATCCCGTGCCGGAACAGCACTTCCGCGCGATAAACGTTCCCGACGCCGGCCAGCACAGCCTGATCCATCAGCAACGCCGCGATCGTCGTCCGAGACCGCGAGATCCGCTCCCACGCGCGATCCGGCTTCGCATCACGGCGCAGCGGGTCCGGGCCTAGCCGGGCCTTGATCGCGTCGACCTGCGCCGGGTCCAGCAGTTCGCACCGCGTCGGGCCGCGCAAATCGGTCCAGTGGGTGCGGCCAACGAGCCGCATCCGCACCTGGCCCACCGGCGAAGAAACAGGCAGCGCGGCCTCGCCGAACGTGCCGTACAGACCTAAGTGGACATGGACTGTCCCCATAGGACCGTAGTTGTGGAACAGGTGTTTCCCGTACGCCTCAGCGGAAACGAGCACCTGCCCGTCGAGTTTCTCCGCCTCAGCGGCGAACCGGCCCTGCGGGCTGCTGACCGAGACCGGTTCGCCGGCGTACCGGCGTTTGTGCAGACGGGCGAGCCGATGGAGCGTGTGCCCCTCGGGCATCAGGCCTCCGGCAGGGCGGGCGGGGTGCCGGTGCGCTCGTAGTCGAGCAGCTGCTGCACGCGCCGCGCGTGCCGCTCGGCCGGGTCGACCGGCGTGGCCAGGAACGCCTCGACGATCTCGGTGGCCTGCTCCTCGGTGTGCATCCGCGCGCCGACGCCCAGCACCTGGGCGTGGTTGTGCTCCCGGGTCAGCTGCGCGGTTTCGACGCTCCAGCCGAGTCCGGCGCGGATGCCGGGCACCTTGTTCGCGGCGATCTGCTCGCCGTTGCCGGAACCGCCGATGACGATGCCGAGGCTGCCCTCGTCGGCGGCCACGCGGCGCGCGGTTTCGACGCAGAACGCCGGGTAGTCGTCGGCCGCGTCGTAGACGAACGGACCGATGTCGGTCACCTCGTGCCCCTGTTCGCCGAGGTGGCGGACAAGGTGGTTCTTCAGCTCGAAACCGGCATGGTCGGATCCCAAGTAGACACGCACAGCGGGAGTGTGCCATCTCGCGCCCGACCCGGCATGCTCCGGGGGGTGGACATCGCAGCGCAGCACGGCGCGGACGTCCGGCTCGAATGGGGCGGCGAAGGCGTCGGAATCCTCGGCCGGGAATGCGCGGTGCTGATCATCGTGGACGTGCTTTCCTTCAGCACCACAACGGATCTCGTCGTCAGCCGGGGCGGCCGCGTGCTGCCGGTGCGCTGGCGCGACGAACGCGGAATCGCCGAGGCGCGCGGGGCCGGAGCAGTAGTCGCCGGCGAAGAGGAATGGACGCTCCGGCCGTCTTCTGTGACGCAGATCCCGTCCGGCACGCTGCTCGCTCTCCCCTCCCCCAACGGCGCGACGCTCTGCGCGGCCGCGCAGAAAACCGGCGCGCACGTATTGGCCGGTTGTCTGCGAAATGCGTCAGCGACCGCGGCGAAAGCCATGGAAATCGCCGACGGACGGCCGATCGGCGTCATTCCCGCCGGGGAACGCTGGGGCGTGGACATGTTCAGCGAAGGAGCGGAATTCGGTCCGCTGCGGCCGTGCGTCGAAGACCAGCTGGGCGCGGGCGCGATCGTCAGCGCGCTGACCGGCTCGCGGTCCGCCGAAGCCGCGCTCGCCGCAGCTGCCTACGCGGCCACCGACGTGCCAGCCGCGCTGACCAGCTGCACCTCCGGCCGGGAGCTCGCCGCGACCGGCCACGGAAACGACGTATTTCTCGCTGCCCAGCAGGACGTCAGCGATAGCGTGGCGAGGCTGTCGCACGGAATTCTGGAGGGGCAATGAGCTGGACCGAGGTGGCCGACGGGGTTTTCGCCCGCCGGTACGACGAACTGGACCTCACCACCGGCTTGGTGCTCGGCCAGGAGCAGTGCCTGGTGATCGACACCCGCGGCGACGTCGACCAGGGCGCCGAATTCGCCGCCGCGATCCGCGAGCTGACCGAGCTGCCGTGGTCGGTCGTCTACACGCACGCGCATTTCGACCACGCCTTCGGCACCACGCCGTTCCTGCCGTGCGACGTCTGGGCTCACCCCGGCTGCCTGCGGGCCATGCTGAAGAACGGCGAAGCCGACAAACAAACCTGGGCCGAGCACTACCGCGAAGAGGGCAAGCCGGAAATCGCCGACGCCATCGAACGCACCGGGCTCATGCCCCCGGACCGCCTCGTGCCCGACCGTGCCGAACTCGACCTCGGCGGCCGCACCGTGACCCTCGTTCACCCCGGCGTCGCGCACACCGACCACGACCTGCTGGTGCATGTGCCGGACGCTGACGTCGTCTTCGCGGGCGACGTCGTGGAACACGGTCCGCACGGCTTCACCGCGTACTCATTCGGGCCGGCCGACGAGCTCGACGCTTGGGCCGACGCGATGGACGCGTTGCTCGCGCTGGAGCCGCGCATCGTCGTGCCTGGGCACGGCGATCCGGTGGACCAATCGTTCGTGCGCGCGCATCGCGACGGGTTGCTGCGGCTGCACGAGCTGAAGACCGCCAAGACGCCGCTCGAAGAGGCGTTGAAAAACTCGCCCTACCCTGAGGACGTCACCAGGGCAGCGCTCGGGTTCTCGTGAGTGCTGGTCACGGTTAGAACCGCGATCAGCACTCACGAGCCGGGCGGTCAGTCGAAGTTCAGGTCCCCGGTCCGGGTGCGCTTCAGCTCGAAGAAGTCCGGGTAGCTGGCCAGCGCGACCGCGCCGTCGAACACCTTCAGCGCGTCCTCGCCCCGCGGGATCGACGACAGCACCGGGCCGAAGAACGCGGTCCCGTTGACGTGGATGGTCGGCGTGCCGACGTCCATGCCGACCGGGTCCATGCCCTCGTGGTGGCTCTTGCGCAGCGCTTCGTCGTATTCGGCCGATTCGCCGGCCTCGGCGAGTTCGGCCGGGGCGCCGATCGCGGCCAGCGCTTCCTTGATGACGAGCTTGCGGTCCTCGTTGTGCTGGTTGTGGTAGCGGGTGCCGAACTCGGTGTAGAAGTTCCGCACGGCTTCCTGGCCCTGGGTCTGCGCCAGCGCGGTCGCGACGCGCACCGGGGCCCAGCCCTCGCTCAGCAGCTCCTTGTACCGCTCGGGCAGGTCTTCGCGGCCTTCGTTCAGCACCGACAGGCTCATCACCCGGAAGGTCAGGTCCAGCTCACGGTGCTTCTCGACCTCGAGGATCCACCGCGACGAGATCCACGCGAACGGGCAGATCGGGTCGAAGAAAAAGTCCACCTTCACAGGCTGGGACGCGTCAGTCATTTTTCACGGGCTCCTCGGCGCGGCTGCTCCCCGGCATTCGCCGGAGGGCGGGGCGAACCCCCGCACTGCGAGGCAACGCGGGAAGCCCTCCGCATTGTTCCCTGGTCGCCGGTTGCGGGCCCGTCATGATTGGATGCTGAACGTCGTGCCAACCGGAACCGAAGACCAGAGGTGCCCGTGCCCGCCCCCAACCTGACGCGTGACGAAGCCAAGCAGCGCTCCGGCCTGCTGGACGTGTCGTCCTACGACATCGAGCTGGACCTGACCGACGGCAGCGGCCGTCCAGGGGAGAAGACGTTCCGCTCCACCACCACGGTGCGGTTCTCCAGCAGCCGTCCCGGCGAAGCCTCGTGGATCGACCTCGTCGCCGAAGGCGTCCGCTCCGCCGTGCTGAACGGCACTGAGCTCGATGTCAGCGGCTACGCCGAGGAAAAGGGCATCGCGCTGCCCGGCCTTGCCGCGGAGAACGAACTCGTCGTCACCGCCGACTGCCGCTACATGAACACCGGCGAGGGCCTGCACCGGTTCGTCGACCCGGTCGACGACGGCGTCTACCTCTACACCCAGTTCGAGACCGCCGACGCGAAGCGCATGTTCGCCTGCTTCGACCAGCCGGACCTCAAGTCCGTCTACCGGCTCGCGGTGCACGCCCCGCGCGACTGGAAGGTCGTGTCCAACGCGCTCGTCGAAAGCGCCGAGGACACCGAGGACGGCGCGCGCCGCACGCAGTTCGCCGAATCCGAGCGGATTTCCACCTACCTGGTGGCGCTCGTCGCCGGCCCGTACGCGGAATGGACCGACGAGTTCCGCGACGAGCACCGCACCATCCCGCTCGGCATCTACTGCCGCGCGTCGCTCGCCGAGCACATGGACGCCGAGCGGCTGTTCGTCGAAACCAAGCAGGGTTTCGCCTTCTACCACGAGAAATTCGGCACCCCCTACCCGTTCTCCAAGTACGACCAGCTGTTCGTGCCGGAGTTCAACGCGGGCGCGATGGAGAACGCCGGCGCGGTCACCTTCCTCGAGGACTACGTCTTCCGCAGCCGCGTCACCCGCTACGCCTACGAGCGCCGCGCCGAGACGCTGCTGCACGAGATGGCGCACATGTGGTTCGGCGACCTGGTCACCATGCGCTGGTGGGACGACCTGTGGCTGAACGAGTCGTTCGCGACCTTCGCGAGCGTGTTCGCCCAGGCCGAGGCGACCGAGTACAAGAACGCCTGGACCAGCTTCGCGAACATCGAGAAGTCCTGGGCCTACCGCCAGGACCAGCTGCCCTCGACTCACCCGATCGCGGCCGACATCGTCGACCTGCACGCGGTCGAGGTGAACTTCGACGGCATCACCTACGCCAAGGGCGCGAGCGTCCTCAAGCAGCTGGTGTCCTACGTCGGGATCGACCACTTCCTCGACGGCCTCAAGGTCTACTTCGGCAAGCACGCGTGGGGCAACGCCACGCTCGCCGACCTGCTGGCCGCGCTGGAGGAAGCGTCCGGCCGCGACCTGTCGTGGTGGAGCGCGGAATGGCTGGAGACCACCGGCCTCAACTCGCTCAGCCCGCGCTACGAGATCGCCGCGGACGGCACCTTCGCGTCGTTCGCCGTCGTGCAGACCGGTGCGAAGCCGGGCGCCGGCGAGCTGCGCACGCACCGCGTCGCGGTCGGCGTCTACGACGAGGACGGCGACGGCAAGATCGTCCGCACCCGCCGCGTCGAACTGGACGTCACCGGCGAGCGCACCGAGGTCCCGGACCTGGTCGGGCAGGCCGCGGGCAAGCTCGTGCTGGTCAACGACGACGACCTGACCTACTGCCGGATGCGCCTCGACCCGGCGTCGCTCACGACGCTGATCGACCGGATCGGCGACATCACCGAATCGCTGCCGCGCACGCTGTGCTGGTCGGCCGCTTGGGAGATGACGCGCGAGGCCGAGTTGAAGGCTCGCGACTTCGTGACGCTCGTGGCGCGTGGGATTCACGCCGAGAGCGAAGTCGGTGTGGTGCAGCGGCTGCTGTTGCAGGCGCAGACTGCGCTCAATTCTTATGCCGATCAGAAGTGGGCTGCTTCTGAGGGGTGGCCTGCGTTGAGCGGGCGGCTGTTGGAGTTGGCTCGGACCGCGGAGGCTGGGTCGGATCATCAGCTGGCGTTCGTGAACTCGCTGGCCGGTGGGGTGTTGAGCGACGAGATTCTGGCGGAGATCGCTGGGTGGCTTGACGGGTCTGCGCCGTTGCCGGGCCTCACGGTGGACACTGATCTGCGGTGGCGGTTGTTGCAGGCGTTGGTCGCGCATGGCAAGGCTGGTGCGGACGAGATCAATGCCGAGCAGGAGCGGGATGACACTGCTGCTGGGCGGCGGCACGCTGAGCGGTCTCGGGCGTTGCAGCCGACTGCGGAGGCCAAGGCTGATACTTGGCAGCGGGCTATTTACGACGACGAGATTCCCAATGCGGTGAGCGATGCGTTGATTTCCGGGTTCTCGCACCCGGGGCAGAAGCACTTGCTCGGGGAGTACATCGAGCGGTACTTCGAGGTTATCGACGACGTGTGGGCTCGGCGGTCTAGTGAGCGGGCTCAGCCGACGGCGATCGGGTTGTACCCGTCGTGGGCTGTTGAGCCTGCGACGGTTAATGCTTCGGATGAGTGGCTTGCCGGGGAGCATCCTGCTGCGTTGCGGCGGCTTGTTTCCGAGGGGCGGGCTGGGATTGTTCGGGCGTTGGCTGCTCGGGACTTCGATAGCCAGGCTTGAGTTTTGCTTTGGGTTTGACCCAAGTGTGTTGCGTTGGGGCACCCCGAAGCTGATGTGACTACGGGCTGAGGGTGCTTGTCAAGGCGGGAAAGATGCCTTGACAAGCACCCTCAGCCCGTGTTTTTGGCTTCGTATCGGGGTGCTGGGCCGGGTCTGGCTGCATGGCTAGCTTCGTAGGGTGGCTGCGGTTGGGTGGTGGGGCTAGCGCCCCAATGTGGCATTGGGTGCATGCGACGAAGTCCGGATCCGCCGCCAGCTCGCCGGCCAGCCAGCGCAGCGCGGACGGGTCCACGAGCTGGTTCGCCAGGAGGATTCGC
>NZ_JBSFNS010000207.1:0-7391 GCF_053587275.1 Amycolatopsis sp. NPDC003676 | reverse complement strand
TGAGGGTGGTTGTCAAGGCATCTTTCCAGCCTTGACAACCACCCTCAGACCGTCATCACAATCAAGCTTCGGGGTGCCCCACGCAACCAAGGACGGCAATGTCGCCGCCAGGCGACGAGCCGAGACTCAGACAACATCCCCTCGCCGAACCCGATAAACCTGCAACCTCAAATCGTAATACTTAGTAGTCTCCCCGACCCACTGCATCCCAATCCGCTCCGCAGTGGCAATAGCCCGGGAATTGCCAGGCCTCGCCACCGCGAACAACTCATCAGTCCCATCCTGGGAAAACGCCCACTCCACCAACGCCCGCCCAGCCTCAGTCGCATACCCGTGCCCCCACTCCTCGGGCCGCAACTGCCAACTGAGCTCCAAATCCTCCCGATAAGGCGGCAACAACCGAATCCCCAGCCCCCCGATAACCCGCCCATCAGAACGCAGCTCAACAGCCCACCTCCCCCGAGGCGGAAGCAAATTAGGCTGCGCCTCCTGCCAGGCCTGCAACACCGACCGCATCGCGGCAGCGTCGCCAACGCGGTCCATGGCGGGTGTCAGCCAATGCGTCACATCGGAAGAGCCGTAGATCTGAAACGCGGCTTCGGCGTCGTCAGCCGTCCAGTCCCGGATCACGAGACGGTCGGTGGTCAGCGGCAGGGTCATGTACGAACGGTACGCCCGTTCCACCCGGTCCGGGCAGGTGATGCAGGACGCACCGAAGGCTCTTGTCCGGCAAGGACTCCTCCCGATATGGGGCGGGTTAGACTGCGCGCGTGGAGATCTGGGTGAACCCGCGTTGTTCGAAGTGCCGCTCGGCGGTGTCGCTGCTCGACGAGGCAGGCGCGGAGTACACCGTGCGCCGCTATCTGGAGGACCCGCCGACCGAGGCGGAACTCGTCGCGGTGCTCGACCGGCTCGGCCTCGACCCGTGGCACATCACCCGCACCGGCGAGAAAATCGCCGGTGAACTCGGGCTGAAATCCTGGACCCGGACTCCGGAAGACCGTCCACGGTGGATCGCCGCGCTCGCCGAGCACCCGGAGCTGATCCAGCGTCCGATCATCACCGCCGACGACGGCACCACAGTGGTCGCCCGCGACGAGGAAACCGTCCGGTCGGTGCTCAGCTGACCGCCACGGCGATCAGCGCCGCCGCCAGCAGCACCACGTACGCGACGGCATGCACCTTGTCCGGCAACCGGTCGGCGACCCGCCGGACGAGCGCGATCGTCGGCAGTGAACCGGCCAGCAGCGCCGCGCCCGCGATCGGGTCGAGGTATCCTGACGGTCCGCCGCCCGCCGTCGCGTAAACCGCGGTGGCCACCACCGCGACCGGAACACTGAGCGGGTTCGCCATCGCGGCCGCGTCCGCCATCGGAAGCCCCTTGCGGCGCAACAACGGCACCGTCATCACGCTGCCGCCCACCCCGAGAAAACTCGCCACCGCACCGATTCCTACGCCGCCCGCGGTGGTCGTGAACATGCTCAACGGTTTCGGTTCCCCTTGCGGCTTAAGGAATCCGCCGCGCGCGAGGCTGTCCACAATGGTCACTGCAAGGTAGACGATGAACAGGACGCGCAACAGTCCGTCCCCGGCATAGGTCGCGGCCACCGAACCCAGCACGGCACCGATCGCGACGAACGCGGCGAGCGGCCAGATGTAATCGCGCCGGAGCCGTCCGGCCCGGGCCTGCACGACGGTCGCGCTGATCGCGTTCACGACCATCACCGCGGTGGAGGTAGCGACGGCGACATGCATCGCGTCGCCGCGGCTCGTGACCGCCGCGACCACCGGCACGGTGACGAATCCGCCGCCGAAGCCGAATAGCACGGTCGTCACGCCGCTCAAGCAGCCGAAGAGCAGAAGAATCAGGATCGAGGTCAACACTGGCTTCAAGGTAGGTCGTGCGGGGTGCGGCGCGCATCCGAAGATTCGCCAGGTTCTTTCGAGCTTCGGACACCTACCCTGGAGGCATGCGCAACGTTCCGTTGTCCGAGGTCGACGCCCTCCCGAGGGCCGTGCTCGCGATCAGCACGGACTACCCGCCGGATCACTTCCTGCCGCCGCATCGCCACCGCCGCGCGCAGTTCCTCTACGGCGCCACCGGCTCCATGCGGGTCGGAACGGCCGACGGAACGTGGACCGTCCCGACCCGGCGCGCGGTGCTGATCCCGCCGGAGACCGACCACAGCGTCGTGATGATGAACGTGACCACGCGCAGTCTCTACCTGGAACCGTCCGCCGTGCCGTGGTTCCCGCGCCGGTGCCAGACTGTCGACGTCTCGCCCCTGCTGCGCGAATTGCTCCGGGAAGCCGTGGATGTCGTCCCGGAATACCCTCGCCGCGGCCGCGATGCCGCACTGATTTCATTGTTGCTGCACGAAATCTCCCGCTGCGTTCCGCTGCCGCTGGAACTCCCTTGGCCGCGGCACGAAGGCTTGCGCGCGCTGTGTCAGTCCTTTTCGGACGCTCCCGACGTCCACGATCCCCCGTCGCGCTGGGCGGAGGAGTTGCACGTCAGCGAACGCACCCTGCACCGGCTGTTCCGCGCCGAAACGGGCCTGAGCTTCGCCCGTTGGCGAGAGCGGGCCTGCGTGCTGCACGCGCTCCCGCTGCTCGCCGCGGACCTTCCGGTGGCGGACGTCGCGGTCACCCTCGGATACGAAAGCCCGGCCGCGTTCACGACGATGTTCAGCCGCCTGCTGGGCACCCCGCCCCGGTCGTACCGAGAGCCGTGACCCAAGTCTCATTGGGTGCAACTTGATTGTGTACAACTAAGTTGTACTGTTGTCCTCGTTCGGAACTTTCTCTGAGGAGGACCCCATGACTGCCACTGTCGTTCTGGTGCACGGCGCGTTCGCGGATTCGTCCAGCTGGAACGGGGAGATCGAGCGGCTGCAAGCCGCCGGACACCGGGTGATCGCGGCGGCGAACCCGCTGCGCGGAGTCGCCGAGGACGCCGCCTACGTGCGGTCTTTGCTGGACAGCATCGAAGGCCCGATCGTCCTGGTAGGCCACTCCTACGGCGGCTCTGTGATCTCGGCCGCCGCCGCGGGCCATCCCGGGGTGCGGGCGCTGGTCTACATCGCGGGCTTCGTCCCGGACGAGGGCGAGAGCGCGGGCGAACTGGCCGGAAAGTTCCCTGGTGGGACCCTCGGCGAGACGTTGGAGCAGGTCGCCCTGCCTGAGGGCGTCGACCTTTATGTCCGGCAGGACCTGTTCCACCAGCAGTTCGCCGCGGACGTTCCCGCCGCGCAAGCCCGGCTGATGGCCGCAGGACAACGCCCGATCGCTGCCGCGGCCTTGGACGAGGCTTCGCCCGCCCCGGCGTGGAAGGAATTGCCGGTCTACAGCCTCATTCCGACTGCGGACAAGAACATCCCGCCCGCGGCGCAGCGTTTCATGGCGGAACGCGCGGAGGCGGAGGTAGTCGAGGTGGCCGACGCTTCGCACGCGGTGCTGGTTTCGCAGCCGGACGTGGTGGCGGAGCTGATCCTGCGCGCTGCCCGCTGACCTTGGGCGAATGAGGCTGGTCCGCGCTGCGCCGGGATAGGTGCGCAGCGCGGGCGAGGCGCAGCGCGGGTCGGGGGTGGGGGCCGCTCTACGCCGCGCGGCTAGGGGCGGGGTGCCAGTTCGCCTGGTGCGCCGGCGCGCGTGCATGGCGCTGGATCGTGGGGTGGTCGGCGGGCGCGCGGCACCGGTTCGCGCGGTGCGGTCTGGAGTCGATGCGGCGGGTGCGTTGCGCCGATCGGCTGGCGGAGATCGTGATGCGGGGGCGCGATGTGGCGATCGGCGGGCGGAGATCGAGGTGCGCGGTTGCGATGTGGCGATCGGCGGGCGGAGATCGAGGTGCGGGGGCGCGATGTGGCGGACTCGGCCCGGCGGTCCGGCCGCGTGATTCCCCGGGCGCGGATCCGGTGATTGGCCTGGTCAGCGGCCCCGTTTGTGCAGTGCTCGGGGAGCCGTCTGGTCCCGTTGTGCGGACTTGTCATGGCCGAGCCGGACTTTCGCCGTTCGCCGGGTTGGTGCGGCAGTTACCATCGGCGGCCATGAGTACCTCAGGGGGTCCACAGGAGCAGCCGGGCACGCCGCAGGAGCCGGGTGCGGTTCCGCCGGGATGGCAGGCACCTCCGCCGGGGGCCGGTTACCCGCAGCAGCCTGGGCAGTCTCCGCAGTACGGGCAGCCCGCGCAGCAGCACCCGGGCCAGTCCGCGCCGGGCACGTACCCGGGCCAAGCCGGGCAGCCGGGGCAATACCCCGGGCAGGGGCAGTACCCGGGGCAACCGGGCCAGCCGCATCCTGGCCAGCCGCAACCCGGTCAGTTCCAGCCAGGCCAGCCGCAATCCGGTCAGTTCCAGCCGGGCCAGCCCCAGCCAGGCCAGCCGCAACCCGGTCAGTTCCAGCCGGGTCAGCCGTACCCCGGTCAACCGGCTTACCCCGGCCAGCAGGGTTATCCAGCACAACAGCCGGGCTACCCGCCCCAGCAGCCGGGAGCCGGTTACGCCGCACCCCAGCCCGGCCAGGGCTTCTTGCCCCAGAACCAGCCGCTCACCACGCCGGGGCTCGGCGCCATTCCGGTGGCGCTCGGCGCGATCCTCGAGATCGTCGCCCTTTTCATCCCCTGGGTCACCTTCACCAGGGGCTCACAAAGCGCCTCGGTCACCTTCATCGACGCCTTCAGCACGATGACGTCCGGCATGGACAGCTTCGCCGCGATGTACGTGCGGTTCCTCGCCTTCATCTTGATCGCCGCGACGTTGCTGTCCACTCTGCCGTGGACGCTCGGCGCGCTGCGCACGAAGAAGTCCGCCTATTGGCTGAGCGGGATCCGGCGCAAGGAACTCACTCCGCCGAACTTCTGGTGGTACCGCACCGTCTTCGCGGGCCGGGCCACCCTCATGCTGGCCTTCCACATCGCGGGCATCATCGCGATGTTCTACGAGGACCTGTCGAAGATCGGCCTCGGCGCGTATCTGCTCGTCCTCGGCGGCGTGCTCGTGGTCGTCGGCGCGGCGATCGGGCCGAAGCTCACCGCCGCCCGCTGACGGCGCGGATGACCGGGTTCTGACAAATGTCACCGCGCACCGATGCGCGGTGACACTACGGCCCGCTTGCCCGTCCGACCACCATTGGACGGGCAAGCGGTTCCGGATCCGCCGGACCGGCTAAGGGTCCGGAAAGGACAGTCATGAACTCCCGTCCCGCAACGGTTTCCGAACAACCACGCATCCGGGCGGTCCGCGCCCTCACCGGGGCCTACCTGGCGTTGAGCGTGCTCACCCTCGGCGCGATCTTCCTTCTCCGCAATGACCCGTCGATGGTCACCGACGTCGTCTGGGTCCGCGCCACGATCGTGGCCGCCAGTGCGCTGCTCACGTTCCTGTTCGCGAGAAG
Organism: Amycolatopsis sp. NPDC003676; assembly: GCF_053587275.1. Taxonomy (NCBI): domain Bacteria; kingdom Bacillati; phylum Actinomycetota; class Actinomycetes; order Pseudonocardiales; family Pseudonocardiaceae; genus Amycolatopsis; species Amycolatopsis sp. NPDC003676. Next base: position 2,000 of record NZ_JBSFNS010000207.1, on the reverse strand, counting down.
CGCGGCGCGCGGGTCGAAACGAGGGCTGCTGCGGCTCCGGATCGTGTCGGCGGTGATGACGGTCGCGATCATCGTCATCGTGTCGATTCCGGGATTCCTGCCGCTGTGGGTCCGGCTTGAGCAGGGCGTCTGCGGGCTGCTTCTGCTGGGGGTGGTCGTCTTGGTCAACGGACGGCCCGTGCGCTCGCTGTTCTCCGAGTAGCGTGCCGGACGTGGACCGCGGCCCCGATTCCGACGCGCAACGCTGGGTACTGGGCTGGCGCCGGCTTGTGCTGGACGCCGGCCTCCTGGTGTACCCCCTGATCGTTCTCGCCCAGACTGCCGGCCAGCCGGTGGCGGTGGTCGTTCTGCTGGCGTTCTGTGCCTGCTACGTCGGGGCGGCCGTCGCTGCTTACCAGTTCCGGAGCAAGGCTTTCTGGATTCTGACCGGCGTGTTGACGGCGCTGTTCGGCGTGGTGTTGCCGATCGCGCGGGCTAATGCGTTCTACCTGCTTGCGGTGGTGGTGTCCCTCGCTGTTCCGCGGTTGCCGCGTTGGGGCGTGGTCATTGTGCCGATCGCCGCTGCGGTGACTGTGGTGGTGCCTTGGGCGGTCTGGCATGCCGACCCGGGGTGGGCGCAGGCGGCGGCGTTGGTGTTCACGGTGTTGGTGGTCGTCGCGTTCGCGGAGGCACTGCGGGCGAATCGGGCGTTGGTGCAGGCCCGGGCGGAGGTGGAGCGGTTGGCCGCGGACGCGGAACGGTCGCGGATTTCGCGGGACTTGCATGATTTGCTTGGGCATTCGCTTACCGCGATCACGGTGAAGAGCAATCTCGCCCGGCGGCTCGCGGCTAAGGGGGATGGGCGGGCTGTGGACGAGATCGGTGAGGTCGAGCAGTTGTCTCGGCAGGCGCTCGCGGATGTTCGGGCGGCGGTTTCCGGGTATCGGGATGTGACGCTTGCCGGAGAGCTTGCACGGGGACGGGAATTGTTGCGGGCTGCCGGGATCAGCGCGGATTTTCCTACCGCGGTGGATGGGCCGCATCAGGAATTGTTCGGGTGGGTGGTCCGGGAGGGGCTGACTAATGTGGTTCGGCATTCTCGGGCTACTGCTTGTGCGGTGATCGTTTCGGGGGATGCCGTGGAGATTCGGGACGACGGTGTTGGTTCTTCGGCGGATCCGGGGAATGGGCTTTCCGGGTTGCTGGATCGGGTGGTTGCCGCCGGCGGGCGGATGGAGGCCGGGGCGGTGCGGCCTCGGGGGTGGCGGTTGCGGGTGACGGTGGGGGAATCGTGACTATTCGGTTGTTGCTCGCTGATGATCAGGTGCTGGTGCGGCAGGCGTTGGGGACTCTGCTTGATCTTGAGGACGACTTTGAGGTCGTCGCTCAGGTCGGGCGGGGGGATGAGGTGGTGGGGGCTGCGTTGGAGTGTTCCCCGGATGTGGCGTTGCTGGATATTGAGATGCCTGGGTTGGACGGGTTGGCCGCGGCTGCTGTTTTGGCGGAGCAGGTGCCTGGGTGTCGGGTGGTGGTTTTGACGACGTTCGGGCGGGCTGGGTATTTGCGGCGGGCTATGGAGGCCGGGGCGGTTGGGTTTGTGGTTAAGGATGCTCCGGCGGAGGCGTTGGGGGACGCTATTCGGCGGGTGATGCATGGGGAGCGGGTGGTGGATCCGGCGTTGGCGGTGGCGACATTGGCTGCTGGGGAATCGCCGTTGACTGCTCGGGAAAGGGATGTGTTGATCGCGGCTCGGGGTGGGGGGTCGGTTGCCGAGATCGCGGGGAGTTTGTATTTGTCTGAGGGGACTGTGCGGAATTATTTGTCTGGGGCTATTGCCAAGACTGGGGCCCGGAATCGGATGGGGGCGGTTCGGGTTGCTGATGATCGGGGGTGGTTGTGAGTTTGGCTCGTCGCCTGGCGGCGACATCGCTTGGTGGTTGCGTGGGGCACCCCGAAGCTTGATTGTGCTGACGGTTCGGGGGTGCTTGTCAAGGCGGGTCATATTTCTTTAAAAAAAAACC
>NZ_JBSFNS010000206.1:0-7486 GCF_053587275.1 Amycolatopsis sp. NPDC003676 | reverse complement strand
TACGCGCCCGCACCCGAGACGTCGCCGCCCTCGCCCAGCTCGTCCGCGCCACGCTGGTTCGACTGCCCCCAGAACACCGGCTTCTTGTGAAACCGCGACTCCGGCGCGATGTAGGCCTCGATCCCGATGATCGGCTTGATCCCGTGCTTCTTCGACGTCTGGAAAAACTCGTCCCCGCCGTACATGTTCCCGTGATCAGTCATCCCGACCGCGGGCATCCCCAACCGGGCCGCCTCCGAGAACAAAGGACCGATCTTCGCCGCACCGTCCAGCATCGAATACTCGGTGTGGACGTGCAGGTGGACAAACGATGGCATGGCCGCATTGGACCCGCCGCACCGCGGCGGCGTCCAACAACCGACACGCGCGCCCGGACCACCTCCGGTTGTGCCCCGAGGTGACCGCCGGCGGACGAGTCCTTTGTGGACTCGTCCACCGGGCGGGTTTATTCTTCGGAGTCGTCGTCCGCGAGCAACGCGTACAACCGGCGGCGGGCTTCCCGCAGCACCTTGCGCGCCTCCGCGAACTGCGCCTCGGTGCCGGCGTGCGCGACCTGCGCCGCGGCCCCGCCCAACTCGCCGAGCTGCTGATAGAGCGCCGCGAACCGGTCGGCCCCAGGTTCCTCGTCACGCGCCGGAGACTCCCAAAGCGCGGCGAACTCCTCCTCCCGCCCGGCAACGTGCTCGCGCCCGGCTTCCGTGAGATGCGCGACGCGCCGCCCGCCTTCTTCCGCGGTGCGGACAAGGCCTTCGTCCTCGAGCTGCTGCAGGATCGGGTAGATGGATCCCGGGCTGGGCCGCCACTCGTCATTCGTGCGACGGCGGATTTCCTGCATCAACTGATACCCGTGGCGGGGCTCCTCGGCCAGGAGGGCGAGCACCGCCGGACGCACCGGGCGAGCCGGACCTCGCCCGCCTCGGCCGCCCTGAGGTGGGCCGCCGAAGAAGCCGCCCGGGCCGCCAGGACCTCCTGGCCCGCCGGGAAACCCGGGGAAGCCAGGGAACCCCGGAAATCCGGGAAACCCGGGCCGATGCGGCGGCCCGGGAGGCCCAGGCGGACCGGGAGGCCCAGGAGGAAACCCGCCGCGAGCCTCGAAGACGGTGTAGTCCCAGGCTTCCTCGCCACCGGGGTGCCCCGGGTGGCCGGGGAGCTCGCCCGGATGACCGGGGTGCGCGTGCCCCTCCCCCAGGTCGCGCGGCCAGCCATGGCGGTCGCCCGGTTCGCCCGCGTGCCATCCCGGATCACCGGGCCAGCCGAAGGCGGTTCCCGGTGCGCCAAACAGCCCGGTCTGGCCGAACCGGGCTCCGGGTCCGCCGAACACCGCGTGCTGGCCGAATCCCGGGCCTCGCCCGCCGAACACTCCCGCCCAGCCGCGTCCGATCGAACTTCCGAACCAGGCGTCCAGGTCACCGAACCCGTCCGAACGCCCGTGCTCCCCGCCTAGCTCGCCTCCCCAGGGCCAGCCGTGTCCTTCCCCCGGTCCGCCCGGATGTCGCGCCCTCCCGTCGCCGCGCGGGTCCGGTCGGTCGAGCGGCATGCCTCGACCGCCGTCACCAGGGCGAATCGGGCGGCCGAATCCGAACGGCATTCCGTGGCCGCCGGAACGCTCCGGGCCGCCGAAGCCCTGGAACAGGTGTCCTCCGCCTGCTGTCCTCGTCATGTAGTCCTCCCTAGTCGAACGATCGCCGATATGACCACGATATATCGGCGATTGTTCGACGGCAAGGCCACCCGAACCAGGGGCGGGAAAGATCAGGACGTCCCGGCGGGCGCGGTCGTCGCGCCTTCCCCGCCGAAGCGGATGGATTTCGCTTCCTTGCCCAGCGAGGTCAGCACGGCGACTGCGATGAGCACCGGGATCACCGTCCACAGCAGCGCGGCCGGGTACCCCTGCGACTGCGCGATGCTCTGCTGGATCGGCAGGTTCAGCGCGGCCAGCAGGTTGCCGAGCTGATAGGTGACGCCGGGGAAGAAACCGCGGATCGCGTCGGGGGACATTTCCGTGAGATGCGCGGGGATGACGCCCCACGCGCCTTGCACCATGACCTGCATCAGGAACGAGCCGAGCGCGAGCATCCCGGCCCCGTGGTCGACGGCGAAGATCGGGACGATCGGCAGGCCGAGGACCGCGGCGCCGACGATGGTCATCCGGCGGCCGAAGCGTTCCGACAAGGAGCCGAAGACCAGGCCGCCGATGATCGCGCCGACGTTGTACAGCACGGCGATCCACGTGCTGGTCGCGGCACTCAGGCCGGCCCCGCCGTGGTCGGTCGCTTTCAGGAAGGTCGGGTAGACGTCCTGCGTGCCGTGGCTCATCCAGTTGAACGCGGTCATCAGCAGCACGAGGTACCCGAACCGGCGCAGCACCTTCGGGTTGAACAGGACGTCCTTGACCGACGTCCGGGTGACGCGCATCTTCTCCTGCGCCGCCTCCCACACCTCGGATTCCTTGACCCGCGCCCGGATCAGCAGGCTGATCAGCGCCGGGAAAATGCTCAGCACGAAGATCCACCGCCACTCCAGGCCGAGCGCGGTGTGGAACAGCAGGTACGCCAGCGCGGCCATCAGGTATCCGGCGGAGTAGCCCGCCTGCAGCAGCCCGGAGAAGAAGCCGCGCCGCTCCACGGGAATCTTCTCCATCGCGAGCGCCGCGCCCAGGCCCCACTCGCCGCCCATGCCGATGCCGTAGATGAACCGCAGGATCAGCAGCACGGTGAAGTTCGGCGCGACCGCGCACAGCACGCCCGCCGCCGAGTACAGCAGGACGTCGACCATCAGCGGGATGCGTCGTCCGGACCGGTCCGCCCACAGTCCGAACAGCAGCGCGCCGACCGGGCGCATCACGAGCGTCGCGGTGGTGATGAACGCCAGCTGCGTGGCGGTGGCCCCGAACGATTTGTCCTTCGCGATGTCCGCGATCACGAACACGACCAGGAAATAGTCGAAGGCGTCCATGCTCCAGCCGAGCCACGCGGCCAGGAATGAGTTGCGCTGATCGGCGCTGAGTTTGCGTTTTTCCTTGCCCCCGGCTGCGTTTTCGGTCACCGGCTTGGTCTACACCCGGTGTGGCGGCGAGGCAAGAGTCGCATGTGGACTCAGGATCTCCCTGACATACCAAGCAAAACCGGAGGAATCGGGTTACCCGGACGTTTTCGCCGAACGGGTCAGCAGGTGCGCCTCGCGCATCCGGCCGTCCGCGGCGAACTGCCCGAAGAACGACACCTCGATCTCGAGCTCCTTTCCTCGCTGGCGTACGTGCAGCGTGTACCGCGCGGCGACCCGGTCGCCGTCCGCCATCGCCTCGTGGACTTCGATCCGGCTGTCCGGCCGGTTTTTCCGCACCGGACGGCAATGCGCGACCAGCCGATCGCGGTCGATCCGCACCCCGTCGGCGATCTGCACGACGTCTTGCGTGTGATAGCGGTCGACCACTGTCGCCGCGTCCTCGTCGGTGTGCACCAGATCGTCGGTGAACGACGTGAAGAAGCGCGCGATGAACTCCTTCGGATCAGCATGCGGATCGATGCGCTCCAGCGTGTCCATGACTCCTCCCAGATGAACTTGAACTCTGACACACTGTAAGATATCCGCTCGAGCTAAATTTGACAAGGTGTAAGAGATGTCGAAACTCCGCGCCGACGCCCAGCGCAGCCGCGCCGCCATCCTCGACGCGGCGCTCCGCGTGCTCGAGGCCGATCCGGACGCGAGCGTCGAGGGCATCGCGACGGCAGCGGGCGTCACCCGCCAGACCGTGTACGCCCATTTCCCTTCCCGAGAACGACTTCTGGCCGCGGTGCTGGAGCGGCTCACCGAAGAAGCCGTCGACGCGATGGACGCCGCCGGTCCGGACACGGGGCCCGCCGCGGACGCGATCTTGCGAGTCCTCTATGCCGCCCGCCGAGCGTCCTCGCGATACCCGATGCTGCTGCGCCGTCTCGGCTCGGCGCCCACCTCCGCGGAAGACGGCCGCGAGCAGCACGAGCCAGTCGCCGAGCGATTACGGCGGATCGTCGAACGCGGACAGCGCGCCGGCGAGTTCGACCGTCAACCCCCGGTGGATTGGCTGGTCACGGTCATCATCCAGTTGGGCCACGCCGCCGCAGGAGAGGCCGACGCAGGACGGCTTTCGCCCGAGGACGCGGAAAAAGAGCTGTCCGCCACGGTGCTGCGGGTACTCGGCGCGTCCTGACCCAGCTCAGATCGCGACGCGCGACTGAACCCGGCGGCCAATGTCCCGCGCCCACGCCCGAATCCGGTCCCAGTCGCGAAAATCCCCCGCCCGATTGCCCCGCGCCATCAGCTTTTCCAGCACCCCGTCCGCCAGCGCCGGATCAAGCCGCCCGCCGAACGTCTCGGTCCGCCCCGCATCAATCGCGGCCGCCAGCAACGTCACCCGCGCGGGCAAACTCACCCGGGCGAGATTCGCGCCCGTTCCGCACGGTCCACTGTGGAACAACCAGACCGGACGCGCCCGCAGCGCCTCGGTGTTGCGCTCCAGCAACCGCACCGCCTCGGGCCGCCACCGCGCGTAGTAGAGCGCACTGCCGACCACCACCGCGGCATACCTCGCAACGCTGTCGACCTCGCCCGCCCCGCGCACGTCGACGGCAAACTCGGCCGCGCGCAACTCCTCGCCGACGACTTCGGCGATCTCGCGCGTCCCGCCATGCTTGCCCGCATGCGCGACGAGGACATTGATCATGTCCTTATTGTCCACCCCTTCGGCAGACTCCGCCCGTCCGAAGCTGACGAAAGATCACCCGATAGTCCGAGGCCGAGAAGCCAACCCCCCAAACACCGTCTGAACCAACGCCAACCCGATCAACACCCCAAGCGCAGGCGTCCATGAAGAAGCGACGTCATGAATCGCGCCAATAACAATGGGCCCCAGCGCAGCCAGCGTATAACCGGCCGACTGAGCCATCCCGGACAACGCCCCGGCGTCAGCATAATCCTTGGTACGCAGCCCAAAAAGCGACAACGCCAACGCCAGCGTAATCCCACCGGCAAATCCAGCGAGAACAGCCCACACCACCGCAACCCCAGGGGCGACCAGCAACCCGGTCAACGCAGTCGTCAGCAACAACGAGGCAACGACAGCGACGACCCGCTGATCAGGCAGTCGATGAATAAGCGCGGAACAAACCAGACTCCCGGCCAGCCCGGAGAGATTGAACAGCAACTGGTGAAACCCAGCAGTCACCGAACTGATACCCGCAGCTTGCTCGATCGAGGACAACCAGGTCACCAACACATAGAAGGCCAGCGACTGCAGTCCCATGAATAGCGTGACCTGCCAAGCCAGCGCACTCGTCCAAGGCCGCGCCGCACCAGTCGCCCGCGCGAGCGCCGGTGCGGCCACGGAGCGGCGCAGTTGCGGCAGAAAAACCCCGAGTGCCACCAGCGCGAGCCCCGCCCAGATCCCCAAGGACAACCGCCACCCGCCGGACTGCTGCCCGGCCAGCGGAACCGCCACCCCGGCGGCAATCGCGGCAACACCTGACTGCACCGCCGTGTACGTTCCGGTAATCGGCCCGATCCGAGTGGGAAAATCGCGTTTGACCAGCGCCGGCAGCAAGACGTTCAGGATCGCGATCGCCACCCCGAGCACCACGGTTCCGATCCACAGCAACAACTGCGGCGGCGTGGAACGCAACAGGATCCCGACCGCGAGCAGCAGCACCGCCGCACCGAGCGCCCGCTCGAGCCCCAGCTTCGCGGCGACCTTGGGCGCGATCGGCGAGCACACGGCGAACGCGATGAGCGGCACACTGACCAGAACGGACGCGGCTACCGACGAAAGCCCCTGGTCGGCTTGAACGAGGCTCAGGATCGGGCCAAGGCTGGTGATCGCGGCGCGCAGGTTGGTGGCGATCAGCAGCACGCCGACGAGGATGAGCGCGGGACGCAACGGAGTCCCGCGCTCGGGAGGTGCGGGGGCGGGACGGGCAGTCATGCGGCGGCCTCCGCTACGGGAAGTTCCGGCCAATAAGGGGCGGGCGACCGGGTCGGACCGAGTGCCAAGACCGGCTCGGCATGCAGCGGGGCGCCCCGATTGAGGACCGAGGAAGCAAGGTGAGCGGTCGTGCCGCCGCGACGGGGAAGTCCCGGCAAACCAGAGACAGGTCGCGAGACCGGACCGACGACCAGAACAGACTCGACGCCCAACGGGGCACCGCCCAGGACCGCGGCAGCAAAGCGAGCCGTCATAACGCGGCCTCCGCCCGGGGAATCCCCTGCGAACCGGAAGCAGCCAGCAGAACCGGGTCGCTCATCGGATCCCCTCCCCCGAAGCCCGGAGCCATCCCGGACGCGACTGCCGCCAGAACCGCACCGAAGCGGCAGGCGCCTCCGAACTGGCCGGAATATTCCCGCCCCATCGCCCACCGGAAACCGCGGCAGGCGAAAACGTCACTTCCGATCTTGCCCGCCCGCAAGCCGCGCGAGCAAGATCCTCACCGGTACACCGATTCGTAAGCCGCGCTCAATTCGCGGTGCAATTCGGTCGAGTCGGGCAGCACCTTGCCGTCCAAGGTATGCACCCGAGTCAACTTGCGCACCGACGACGCGACGAAAACCCCGTCCCCCGAGAACAGATCGTCCGCGGTCAGCGTCTCGATCTTCGCGGTGAAACCAGCCCGCTCCGCTCCCCGGTACACCGCGGCCTGCGTCGTCCCGGGCAGGATGCCGATGATCGGCGGCGGCGTGTACAGCGTCCGGCCGCGCACCAGCACCACCGACACCGTCGGGCCTTCCAGCACCGAACCGTCGGTCGCGGTGAAGATGACGTCCGACGCGCCACGGCGATCGGCTTCGCGCAGGGCGGCCATGTTCACCGCGTACGACAGCGTCTTCGCGCCCAGCAGAAGCCACGGCGCGCGTTCGGCGAGGCCCGGTTCGACGCCTCGTTCCAGGGTGATCGCGGCGATGCCCTCGGTGCGCTCGCGCATCATCCTCGGGCTGATCTCTAGCCCGAGCGCGAAAGCCGTCGGCGGAGAGTCGGGCTCAGCGTCCAATCCCCTGGTGTAGATGAGTTTCATCGCGATTTCGCTGTCGTCGGGCCAATGGTCGATCACCGCGCGGACGGCCCGTTCCCACCGCGCGTCGTCCGGTTCGGGCAGCTCCGTCATCCGCGCCGACCGGGCCAGACGGTCCAGATGCAGGTCCAATTCCCGCGGTTCGCCGTCCTCGACCAGCACCGTCTCGAACACCCCGTCGCCGCGGAGCAGGCCGAGATCGGCGACCTTGATCGCCGGGTCGTCCGGGTCGGCTACAGAACCGTCCAGGTAGCCAAGAACACGCATGTCTTGATCCTCTGTTTGATGGCGCGACCGCTGTGTTTGATGGCGCCGACTCCGTCGGCGCGTGCGGGATCGCCTTTAAGTCGGCGTCTGAGGGAGTTGCGTACCCGGCCCAGGTCCACAGCGGACAGTGCACAAGAGACCAAACCGGCGCGGCCGAGGTTCCGGATCGCGTGCTGCATCGC
>NZ_JBSFNS010000205.1:0-7578 GCF_053587275.1 Amycolatopsis sp. NPDC003676 | reverse complement strand
TGTTTGTCAAGGCATCTTTCCCGCCTTGACAAACACCCCCGCGCCGCAGTCACAATCAAGCTTCGGGGTGCCCGCGCAACCCTCACGGCAATGTCGCCGCCAGGCGACGAGCCGAACCCCCAGGATCAAGGCCGAGGAATATTCCTCAAATTAGACTTGGCCAGCTCCAACATCTTCCCCACACCCCCACTAAGCACAGTCTTACTGGCCGCCAACGCAAACCCTTTGACCTGAGCAGCAGTAATATTAGGCGGAATAGACAACGCATTAGGATCCGTAACCACATCCAGCACCGCGGGCCCGTCATGCGCCAAAATATCCCGAAGCCCTTCCCGAACCTCCCCAGGCTTCTCCACCCGCCGCGAATACAACCCAGCCGCCCGGGCGATCCCGGCGAAGTCGACCTGATCGTGATCAGTGCCGAACTCAGGCAACCCGTCCACGAGCATCTCCAACTTCACCATCCCGAGCGAAGAGTTGTTGAACACCACAGCCTTGACCGGCAACCCATGCGTCTTGAGCGTCAACAACTCCCCCATCAACATGGCAAGCCCGCCATCGCCACACATGGCCACCACCTGCCGCCCCGGCGAAGCAGCCTGCGCCCCAATGGCATGCGGCAACGCATTAGCCATGCTCCCGTGCACAAACGACCCGAGAATCCGCCGCCGCCCATTAGGCGAGATGTACCGAGCAGCCCACACGTTGCACATCCCGGTGTCCACAGTGAACACCGCGTCGTCGGCAGCTTCCTCGTCCAGCACGTCCGCGACAAACTCCGGATGCAACGGAACATGCTTGGAAACCTCAGCCGTATAGGCGTCGACCACCCGCTGCAACCCCCGCTCGTGCTTGCGCAGCATGGCGTGCAAGAACGACTGATCCCCACGCTCCCGCAACCGAGGCAGCACCGCCCGAATCGTAGCCCCAACGTCGCCCTGGACCCCGAACTCCAGCACCGACCGCCGCCCCATCCGGGCCGGATCGATGTCCACCTGCACGGTGTTGCGCTGCGGCAGGAAGTTGTCGTACGGGAAGTCCGTGCCCAGCAACAACACGAGATCAGCCTCGTGCATCGCCTCGTAACAAGCCCCGTACCCGAGCAATCCGCTCATCCCCACGTCGAACGGATTGTCGTACTGCACAAACTCCTTGCCCCGCAACGAATGCCCCACCGGAGCCCCGACCGCGCCGGCGAGCGCGAGCACCTCGTCGTGCGCGTCCCGGCACCCCGCGCCGGCCATGATCATCACCTTCTCGGCCCGGTCGATCCGATCGGCGAGGCGGGCGATGTCAGCCTCGGCGGGCACCACAGCGGGCGGACTCCCCAGCGACGCCGATTCCCCGGTGGCATGCGCGGCAGGCTCGTGCGACACATCGCCAGGCAGCACCAGCACCGCGGCCCCGCGCCGGCCGACCGCGTTCTGCACCGCGATCCGCGCCAGCCGCGGCATCTGCTCCGGCGAACTCACCATCTCGCAGTAATGCGAACACTCGGCGAACAACTGCTGCGGATGCGTCTCCTGGAAGAACCCGGTGCCGATCTGCGTGGACGGAATGTGCGAGGCGATCGCCAACACCGGCGCCCCGGAGCGATGCGCGTCGTAAACCCCCTGCAGCAGATGCAGGTTCCCCGGCCCGCAACTCCCCGCGCACACTGCGAGCCGCCCGGTCAGCTGCGCCTCGGCCGCCGCGGCGAACGCACCGGCTTCCTCGTTGCGCACGTGCACCCAGTCGATCCCGCCGCGCGCCGAACCGCCGGTGCGGCGCACCGCGTCCACGACGGGGTTGAGGCTGTCGCCCACCACCCCGTAGATCCGGCGCACCCCGGATTGCACCAGAACGTCGATCAACTGGTCGGCCACCGTTGCCATGCGTAAGCGTCCCTTCGTGAGAGTCCCTTCGCAGTCTGTCACCGATCAGGCGAACCGCCACCGCATTGACAAGTATTATTGTCAATGGCACCGTGACCATGACCGACCACGAGGAGGAACGCCGCCGATGCCACGCGAGTTCGAGGTGCGCAAAGAGGTTCAGCTGCCCGCGGGACCCGAAGCCGTGTGGGAGGCAGTCGCGACCGGGCCCGGCATCGATTCGTGGTTCATGGGCCGCCACGAGGTCGACGCCGCCGCCAAGCGGATCCGGTTCAGTCTCGGCGAAATGCGCACCGAGGCGGAGATCACCGCGTGGGATCCCCCGCGCAGGTTCGCCTACCGGGGCGAGGCAGCCGAGGACGGCACGTTCGACGCGATGGAGTTCCTCGTGGAAGCGGCCGAAGGCGGCACTTCTGTACTCCGATTCGTGCACCGCGGGTTCGTCGAGGACGGCTGGGACGACGAGTACCACGAGTCCTTCGCCGTCGGCTGGGAGATGTACCTGCACACGCTCGCCGAGTTGCTGGCGCACTTCCCCGGCCGCTTCGCGACGTACGTGACCGCCGACGGTCCGGCCTCGTCGGCGAACCGCGACGCGTGGCCGAAGCTGCTGGCCGCGCTCGGCCTGCCCGCCGACCCCTCAGCCGGGCAAGCGGTCCAGTTCAGCGTGGGCGGCGAAACGGTCGAGGGCGTCCTCGACTACTCGACCCCGAACTACGCCGGAGTCCGCACCGAGGACGCCCTCTACCGGTTCCACGAACGGTCATTGCTCGGCATGCCGATCGCGGTGGGACATCATCTCTTCCGCCCGGACGTCGACGAGACCGCCGAAATCGCGACCTGGAGCCGCTGGCTCGCCGACGCGCTCGGCTGACCTCAGCTGCGGCGCAACAGCAACGCCGCGCCACCGGCGGCCACCACGACCCCGGCGATCACGTTGCCGGTCACCGCGCCGGCGGACGGCACCGTTTCGTCGCCGTACCGCAGCAAGAACGGGGACACCGCGGCCCACACGCCGAGCACCGGCAGCACCCAGGTCAGCGCCTGGGCGCCGGAATCCCGCGCGCGCATCGCGGCGAAAACAACGATCGCGAGCCCGGCGACCGTGTTGCTCACCGCGAGTTCGGCGGCCCCGCCGAAGCGCAGCAGCCACGGCGCGGCGATCAGGTACAGCCCGGCCAGCACAGCGAGGCCCGCTGCGCCCCCGGAGACCGCGGTCTTGCCGGACATCGTGCTGGTGGACATCTGGATCACCTCAGCAGATCTCGGTTCCACCCCACGGGTACCCAGATTCCGGCCGGGGATTCACGCCCCCGCGGCGGCGCACGCCTCGCGCAGGCCGCTGCGCACCGGCGCTTTGATCCCGGCCACCGCGAAAGCGCGCAGCACGAGCGGCCCGGTCGCCACGATCGACAGCGCCGGCCGGACGTGGCTCGTCTCCTCGAGCACGCGCAGCCCGGCACAGCTGAGATAGCCGACCCGCGACAGGTCCACCACGAGTTTCCCGCCGGCTCCGGAGGCGGCGGAAAGCGCGGAGCGGAATTGCCCCACCGACGCGATGTCGATCTCGCCCGCCGCCGTGACCAGCACGATGTCGCCGTCTCTCCTGCTGGTGAAGACGGTCAGACCGGCATCCCCGCGAGAACCCATTGGCGGAACGGTACGCGCCGGAGAGGCGCTGGCAAACCCGTCCTGCCTCAGCTGGGTGGGGCAATTCACGAGGACGTCACCGCTGCGTCAGCAGCTTTTCGCGCAGCTCCGGCTGATCGGCGAGGCCCTCGCGAACGGTGTGGTCGACGAACGGCCGCATCTGCTCGTGCGGGGCGAGCGACCAGTCGAGCGGGCCGAGCGGCGGCCGCGGGTCGTACTCGATGCCGAACTGGACCAGCCGCGCGGCGTCCGTCCCGCGCATCCGCTCCACCAGGTGCAATGCCAGGTCGATCCCGGCCGACACTCCGGCGGCGGTGATCACCTTCCCGGCGTCGACCCAGCGCTGCCGGACCGGCTCGGCTCCGAACGCGCGGAGGACCTCCAGGAAAGTCCAGTGCGTCGTCGCTTCGCGTCCTTCGAGCAGCCCAGCTTGGCCGAGCAGCAGCGAACCGGTGCACACGGACGTCATCAGTTCAGCGGACTCCGCGGCGCGGCGGAGGTAGCCGATGAGCGTCTCGTCGCCGAGCGCGCGCAGCGTCGGCGCGGCACCGCCGGGGACCAGCACCCAGGACGGGTCCGGAACCTGGTCGAAGGTGTGGCTCGGCGCGATCCGCAGCGGCGTGTCGGTGCCGAGGGTCTCCAGGGTTTCGCCGACGACGACCACCCGGACCGACGGGTCCGCCGCCGCGTAGCTGTTGATCACCTGCAGCGGTCCCACCAGGTCGAGCGGCGTCAGGCCGGGGTACACGACGAACGCGAACGTCTTCTCAGTCATGCCGCCAGACTCCCGCCCGCGCGGCCCGGCCGGGACACGCGTGTCCGAAATCCTGCGAACCCGGTTGATCCGGCCGGGCGAGCTGCTACCGTGCGGCCATGCCGAGTACCGCCCGGCAGGTCGTGATCCTCGGGTACCCCGACGCCGAACTGCTCGACATCGCCTGCGTGTCCGACGTTTTCGACGCCGCCACCCGGCTCGGCGCGGCCCGGCCGTACGAGGTCCGGCTCGCCAGCGTCGACGGGCTCCCCTTCGCCTGCCAGTCCGGGCTCACGCTCGCCCCGCACGTCCGGATCGACCAGGTCCGCGGCCCGCTCGACACGTTCGTCGTCGCGGGCGGGATCGGGCACCTCGCCGCGGCCAAGGACGAACGGCTGCTCGCGCACGTACGGCGGCTGTCGCAGGCGAGCAGGCGGACGGCGTCGGTCTGCACCGGGGCGACCGTGCTCGCCGCCGCCGGGCTGCTGAGCGGCCGCCGCGCGACCACGCACTGGTCGCATGCGTCGCGGCTCGCCGAGCAATACCCGTCGGTGACCGTGGATCCGGTGCCGCTTTTCGTGCGGCACGGCGACGTCTACACCTCCGCCGGCGTCACCAGCGGGCTCGACCTCACCCTCGCGTTCGTCGAGGAGGACCACGGCCCGACGCTCGCCCGCGAAGCCGCCCGGTCGCTGGTCACCTACCTGCAGCGACCGGGAAACCAGGCGCAGGTGAGCATGTTCCTCGCCGGCCCGCCGCCCGAACACCGGCAGGTCCGCGACCTCACCGCGTACGTCGCCGAGCATCTCGCCGACGACCTCGGCGCCCCCGCGCTGGCCAACCAGGCCGGCATCAGCACCCGCCAGCTGACCCGGCTGTTCGACGCCCACCTCGGCACCACACCGGGCAAATACGTCCGGACGGTGCGCGCTGAACACGCCGCCCGCCTGCTGTCCGGCACCGATCTCCCGCTCGCCGCGATCGCGCGACGCTGCGGTTTCGGCTCCACGGAGACCCTCCGGCAAGCGTTTCTGGACCATTTCGACACGCCGCCCTCGGCTTACCGGCGGGTGCACCTCCGTTCTGCGCACGCCTGAACGAAACGCCCGCTTCCTCCCCCACCCGGTCCGGGTGAGCCGCGAGCCGGGAAGGCAGGATGTCCGCCGTGGCACCGCACGACTACCCCGATCAGGACCCCGACGACACCGGCCCGCTGCCGCGAGTGCCGGGCGAACCCGCGTCCCCCGCCGTGCCACCCGCTGCTCCTCCCCGCGCCCGCCCGGATGCACCTCGCCGCCCGCGCCGCGCCGAGCCCGGCCGCACCGGCGAGCCCGGCCGACCCGCTAACCCCGGCCGCGAACCGGGACGGCATCCCGAGCGGTCCGGCGAGCCCCGCCGCCCGCGCGCCGCCGCGCCACGGCCTCCCCAACCCGGCGCACCCCGAACCCCGCGCCCCGCAGATCCCCGCGGCTCCCAATCCGGCGAACTCCGCAGCGGCTCGCAATCAGGCGAACTGCGCGTCCCCCGCCGCCCAGGCGACACCCCGCCACCGGGCACCCGCCGTCGTCCCCCGACCCGCCCCGCACAGTCTGAAAAGGACACTCCCAAACCCGCCGCAGCCAAGGAAACCCCGCCGCCAACCGGCCACGGCCACGGTCATGGCCACGGACACGGCCCGGCCGCCCCAGCGTCGCAACGAGTCCGCAAACTCCTGATCTGGCTCCTGGCCCCGCTGGCCCTGGCGACCGTCGTAGGCATGATCATCCTGTACCCGTGGGGCAGCTCCCTGCCGAAAAGCGCCGTACAGCAAGGCACCCCAGTCCAGGCAGCGATCACCACCGCGACCTCCGGCCCGTGCCTGCAACCCGGCCAAGTGCAAGTCGGCTCGCAACCAGACCCGAACGCGAAACCGTGCCTCACCGTCGACCTGCACATGTCCGACGGCCCAGCAGCCGGAAAACCAGTACGCCTGACCGTCCCCATCGAACCAAGCACGCCACGCTTCACCGCAGGCGACAAAGTCGTCCTCGCCTACAACGGCGGCAACCCAACAGACCCGCAGTCATTCACCCTCGTCGACTTCCAACGCGGCACCCCCCTGGTACTGCTAGCCGCATTGTTCGCCATCGCCGTACTCGTACTAGGCCGCTGGCAAGGCCTGGCCGCGCTAGTCGCGCTTGTACTGAGTTTCGTAGTGATCGTCCTCTTCGTACTGCCAGCGATCCTCTCCGGAGAAAACCCGCTGCTAGTCGCGATCGCCGGAGCAGGCGCGATCATGTTCATCGCGCTATACCTGACCCACGGCCTGTCCGCGAGAACCTCAGTAGCAGTACTAGGCACCCTGGTCAGCCTGGCACTGATAGGAATCCTGTCCGCGATCTTCTCCGCCGCCGCCTCCCTGACCGGCCTGGACGACAGCACCACCACCCTGATCGCCTCCCTGGGCCACGGCATCGACGCAAGAGGCCTGCTACTGGCCGGAATCGTCATCGGCGCACTAGGCGTCCTCGACGACGTAACCATCACCCAAACCAGCGCAGTATGGGAACTGCGCCGAGCAAACCCGTCCCTGGGCTGGCGCGACCTGTACAGCTCGGGCCTGCGAATCGGCCGAGACCACGTAGGCTCCGCGGTAAACACCCTGGTCATGGCCTACGCAGGCGCCGCACTGCCAGTAATGCTCTACTCCGCGATCTCCGGCGTAGGCCTGGGCTCCCTGCTAGGCAGCGAAGACATCGCCGCGGAAATCATCCGCACCCTGGCCGGCTCAGTAGGCATCGTGGCAGCAGTCCCCGTAACCACAGTCCTGGCCGCCCTGATCGCCTCCCGCGAACCCATCGACCACCTCATCAACACCACTACCCCCACCGATTCACACCAGTAACACCCCCCAGCCCCCGCCCGGGCGCGCCCTCCGCGAATGAGGTACGAAGACTCGCGACCCCCGTACCCCGTAGGAGGCGCTGTGTTCTCAGCCGTCCTGGCCGGCCCCCGAGTCACCGTGCACCTGATCCGCCGCCTATTCGCGTCCGCCCTAGAAGCAGCCGAAACAGTGCCGAGAATCGCCACCGCCCTAGACGAGGCCCGCACCACCCTGCGCCACCTAGAACGCCTGCTCACCTACGTAGCCGAACAACTCCCAGAACTAACCGACCACCTAGACCAAATCCGCGCCCGCCTAGACGCCCTAGACGAACACACCCGCACCCCCGCCACCCACGACTAACCCCACCAAGCGCTTCCCTAAAACCCGACCACAACGCGGGATCGCGTCGGCGTCTGAGGAGCGGTGCGACCGCC
>NZ_JBSFNS010000204.1:0-7744 GCF_053587275.1 Amycolatopsis sp. NPDC003676 | reverse complement strand
GATCACGGTTAGAACCGTGATCGCCACTCACGAGCAGGTCACGCGTGATTGTGCGGCTCCAGCCGAATCACCACGGCCTTCGACACCGGCGTATTCGACTTCTCCGCGACAGAATCCAACGGCACCAACGCATTCGCCTCCGGGAAATACGCCGCCGCGCACCCGCGAGCCGTCGGGTAAGCCACCGCACGGAAACTGGGCGCCCGTCGGTCCCCGTCCCGCCATTCCGAGACCAGGTCCACGATCTCCCCGTCCGCGACCCCGAGCGCGGCAAGGTCATCCGGGTGCACGAACACGACCCGGCGGCCGTCCTCGATGCCGCGATACCGGTCCGACAGCCCGTAAATCGTGGTGTTGTACTGGTCGTGGCTGCGCAGCGTCTGCAGCAGCAACCGGCCCTCGGGAACCTCTGGATACTCCAGCTCCGACACCGTGAACGTGCCCTTGCCGGTAGCCGTGCCGGTGAACTCCCGAGAGTCGCGCGGCGCGTGCGGCAGCACGAAACCGTCCGGTTCGCGGACGCGCTGGTTGTAGTCGTGGCAGCCCGGCACCACGGCGGCGATGCGGTCGCGGATCAGGTCGTAGTTCTTCTCGAACGACCGCCACGGCACCGAGTGGTCGGGACCGAGCAGCTTCTCCGCCAAGCGGCACACGATGGCGACCTCGGACAGCAGCTCGTCGCTCGCCGGAGCCAGCCGGCCGCGCGAGGCGTGCACCTGCGACATCGAGTCTTCGACGGTCACGAACTGCCGTCCGGATTCCTGTTCGTCCCGCTCGGTGCGGCCGAGCGTCGGCAGGATCAGCGCGGTGCGGCCAGGGACGACGTGCGAACGGTTGAGTTTCGTCGACACATGCACGGTCAGCGAGCACGCCCGCAGCGCGTCCGCGGTCCGGTCCGAATCCGGGGTGGCGGAGGCGAAATTGCCGCCCATCGCGAAGAACACCTTGCCGCGGCCGTCGAGCATCGCGCGGATCGAGTCAACGGTGTCCCAGCCGTGCTTGCGCGGCACGGCGATGCCGAACTCGCGGTCGAGCGCGTCCATGAACGGCTCGGGCATCTTCTCCCACACGCCCATGGTGCGGTCGCCTTGCACGTTCGAGTGGCCGCGCACCGGGCACAGGCCCGCGCCCGGCTTGCCGATCATCCCGCGCACCAGCGCCAGGTTCACGACCTCGGCGATCGTCGGCACCGCGTGCTTGTGCTGGGTCAGCCCCATCGCCCAGCAGTAGATCGTGCGCTCGGACGTCGCGATCATCCGCGCGATGTGCTCGATCTGCTCGCGATCCAGCCCGGTCGCCTTCTCGGTCTCCGGCCAGTCGATCTCGCGCAGCTGCTTGGCCCAGTCCTCGAAGCCGTGCGTGGACTTCTCGACGAACTCGCGGTCCACAATGGACCCCGGCGCGGCGTCCTCCCACTGCAGCAGCAGATGCCCGACCGCCTGGAACAGCGCGAGGTCGCCGCCGAGCCGGATCTGCGCGAACTCGTCGGCCAGCGGCGTGCCCTTGCCGACCACGCCGCGCACGTTCTGCGGGTTCTTGAACCGCATCAGCCCGGCCTCGGGCAGCGGGTTGACCGCGACGACCTTCGCGCCGTTGCCCTTCGCCTGCTCCAGCGCGGACAGCATCCGCGGGTGGTTCGTACCCGGGTTCTGCCCGACGACCACGATCAGGTCGGCCTGGTGGATGTCGGCCAGCGACACCGAACCCTTGCCGATGCCGGTGGTCGCCGACAGCGCAGCGCCGGACGATTCGTGGCACATGTTCGAGCAGTCCGGCAGGTTGTTCGTGCCGTACGCGCGCACCAGCAGCTGGTACACGAACGCGGCCTCGTTGCTGGTGCGGCCGGAGGTGTAGAAGATCGCCTCGTCCGGGCTCGCCAAGCCCTTCAGTTCCTCGACGATCACGCCGAACGCCTCGTCCCACGAGATCGGCTCGTAGTGCGAAGCGCCTTCGCGCAGCACCATCGGCTCGGTGAGCCGGCCCTGCTGGCCGAGCCAGTAGTCGGTGCGCTCGTTCAGCTCGGACACCGGATGCGCGGCGAAGAACTCACGGCCGACGCGCCGTTTCGTCGCCTCCTCGGCGACCGCCTTCGCGCCGTTTTCGCAGAACTCCGCGAACTTCCGCTTCTCGCCGTCGACCTGCCGCGGCTCGGGCCACGCGCAACCGGGGCAGTCGAAGCCGTCCCGCTGGTTCAGCAGCCGCAGCGTGCGCGCGGTGCGGACCGGGCCCATCTGCTCCACCCCGCGCGCGAGCGAAACCGCGACTCCCGGGATTCCGGCAGCCCAGCCTTTCGGCTTGCCCACTTCGAGGCGGGCTTCGTCCACGTCACCAGTCGGAGCTTCGCGAGTCATGGGCACATCGTCCGCCTTTGCCTTGCAGAACCCAAGACGGGGGTCGTCACACTGCCGCCTCGCGGGCCCGTTCCCGGCGTTCGGCCCGCAGCAGCGCGCGGTCCGCGGCGGTCACGATCAGCAGCAACCCGCTGGTCACGATCAGCACGACGGCCAGCCGGTGCAGCCCTCCGGAGTCGGCGTGCCCGCCATAGCACTGCGCGATGACCGTGGCCGCGACTATCGCGCCGAGGTATTGCGCGGTCCGGAAGAGACCGCTCGCGGTGCCCATCGTCTCGGCCGGAGTCTCGCGGTACAGCGTCGTCTGGTTGGCGACGCTGGTGAGCCCTTGCGCCAGACCGAACAACGCGGCGAGCACGAGCAGCCAGATCAACGCGGTGCCGTCGTTCACGAACAGCAGCGCGACGGAGCCCGCGAGGAGTGCGGCACCGACCAGCAACAGCCGCAGCCGGACACCGGTCGGTCGGCCGGACAGCGCGGCCGCGCCCACTGCGATCCCGGACATCGGCAGGAGCAACAGCCCGGCGGCGGATTCGGCGAACCCGCGCGCCTCTTCGAGCCACTGCACGTAGCCGAACATGATCGTGTAGATCGCGAGGAAACTCAGTGCCTGCCGCAAATACGTGCGCAGGACCGGACCGTTCGCGGCGAGCATCCGCAGGTCGATGAACGGCTTCCGGGCACGCAGTTCCACCCGCACGAACAGCGCGCCGAGCACGATCGCCGCGGCCAGCAGCCACAGATCGCCGATGCCGGGAGCCATCAGGTAGCACAGCAACACCAGCAGGGCGGCGGAAAACAGTGCGATCCCAGCGACGTCGATCCGCTCAGTCGGCTTCTCGGTCGGAGTGTCCTTCGGCACCCACAACAGGGTCAGCACGAGGGAAATCCCAGCCAGCGGCAGGTTCACCGCGAAGATCGCGGGCCAGCCGAAGAGCGCGATCAGCACGCCGCCGAGCGTCGGGCCGATCACCATGACCGTCTGCGCGGACATCGCCAGCACGGACAACACCCGCGCGGGCACGCCCTCGCCGATCTCGTCGGCGCGCCGCCGCAAGACGGCCATCGCGGCCGGGAACCCGGCACAAGTGCCGATGCCGAGCACCGCTCGCACACCGGTAAGCCATTCAACGGAGATCGGGATCATCCCGGCGATCCCGGCCACCATCACCACGGCCGCGCCGCCGAGCAGCACGCGCCGCGCGCCGTAGCGGTCCACCAGCAGCCCGACGACCGGCTGCCCGACCGCCGTGGCCAGGTACAACGAGGAAATCAGCCAGGCCGTGCGGCCCGGTCCGGCGCCGAAGGCCTGCCCGATCGGGACGAGCGCGACGGCGATGAGCGTGGAGTTGATCGGATTCAGCACGGCGCTCGCGACCAGCGGGGTCACCAGGCGCGCGCCGAAACGGGATTTCGCGGGGGCGGTCGCGGTGTTCGTCAGTGCTCCTCAGGGTTAAGGGGTCAGCGCTGGGCGATCCGCTGCAGCAAGGGCAGCGCGCGCCGGACCGTTTCGAGTTCGTCCTCGGTGAGCTCGTCGGCCAGCGCGGCGGCGAGCCATTCGTCGCGGTGCTGCCGGATCCCGATGACCGTCTTGGCTCCGAGATCGGAGAGCGAAATCACGACGCGCCTGCCGTCGGCGGGGTCGCGCGTGCGGTTCAGGTAGCCGAGCGTGTCGAGCACCCCGAGCGTCGCGGCCATGGACTGCTGCCGGACGTGCTCCGCCGCGGCCAGTTCGGCCTGGGTCCCGGGACCCTCGCGATGCAGCCGGTTGAGCACGGCGGTCTGGGTCGGCGTGAGGATCTCGGCGTTGTCGACCTGCCGCAACCGGCGATGCAGCTGGCCGACGACGCCGCGGATCCAGCCGGCGGACTCGGCTACCTGCGGCGGGACGGACGGGCGTTCGGACATAAGCACAGTCTAGCCTGTTGAGTCCAGGCTGTGCATCCTCGGCTCAAGAGAGTGCGGATGTGAGGTTGCTGGTCCGAAACGTCCGGTCCGGGAGTTCAGCGCCTGAACCGGCGCGCAGCACGGTACGGACTGCTCAGAGTCACTCTCGAAGGGCTGCGCGGCTGTGTTCGAGCCAGCGCTCGTCGTCGCCTTTTCGGCGAAAGAGCTGGGGCATCCCCGCGACGCTGTGTCGACGCGGGGGCAAGCCCGGCACGGAGGTCAAGCGGCTGGTGCCGGTGCAGAGCATCGCGGACGGCGCCGCGATCTTGAACCTGCGGTCCTAGAAGAGCGCCTGACCGCTGGTGTCAGTCGGCGAACCGAGCCCGACGATGTACCCGATCTTCTCGTCGTTCACCCCGATCGGCTGAACCTGGTGCACCACGATCGCCGCCGCGAGCAGCAGGACCAGGCCGACGATCGCCGCGATCCCCGGCACGCGGCTCGGGGCCGCGCCGCCGCGGCCGTACACCGGGGACGGAGCGCTGCGGCGTTCGCGCTTGCGCCGCTTCTTCATGTCCTTCTTCGCGCCGAGCCAGGCGTCCCGCTGGGCGTGCTTGCGCCATTCGGGGTCCATGAGGTCGGGATGGGTTTCCATCCGGTCGTCCGGATCCTCCGGCCGAGTCATCGGCGCACCGCCTTTCCCCCTGCGTAACCCCGCCGCGGCGGGTTCGTAGACTTGTCCATTGTGACCGAGAACGCTCCGCAGCAGAAAACCGACCTTCCGGGTGCCTGGGACCCGGCCGCCGAGGAAGCCCCGATGTACGACCGCTGGGTAGCGGCCGGGTACTTCACGGCTGACGCTTCGTCGGAGAAGCCGCCGTTCTCGATCGTACTGCCGCCGCCGAACGTCACCGGCAGCCTGCACATGGGCCACGCGCTCAACCACACCCTGATGGACGCGATGAGCCGCCGCCGCCGGATGCAGGGCTACGAGGTGCTCTGGCTGCCGGGCATGGACCACGCGGGCATCGCGACGCAGAACGTCGTCGAGCGCCAGCTGGCCGGCGAGGGCCTGTCGCGCCACGACCTGGGCCGCGAGAAGTTCGTCGAGCGCGTCTGGGAGTGGAAGGCCGAGTACGGCGGCAAGATCCTCGGCCAGATGAAGCGGCTCGGCGACGGCGTCGACTGGTCGCGCGAGCGCTTCACCATGGACGAGAACCTGTCCGAGGCCGTCCAGACGGTGTTCAAGAACTTCTACGACGCCGGCCTGATCTACCGCGCCGAGCGGATCATCAACTGGTGCCCGCGCTGCCAGACGGCGCTGTCGGACATCGAGGTCGACCACAACGACGACGACGGCGAACTCGTGTCGATCCGCTACGGCGACGGCGACGCCTCGATCGTCGTGGCCACCACGCGCGCCGAGACGATGCTGGGCGACACCGCGGTGGCCGTGCACCCGGACGACGAGCGCTACGCGCACCTGGTCGGCACCGAGATCGAGCTGCCGCTGACCGGCCGGAAGATCCCGGTGGTCGCGGACCGGCACGTCGACCCGGAGTTCGGCACCGGCGCGGTCAAGGTGACCCCGGCGCACGACCCGAACGACTTCGAGATCGGCCGCCGCCACGACCTGCCGATGCTGACCGTCATGAACGAGCGCGCCGAGGTCACCGTGCCCGGTCCGTTCGAGGGCCTCGACCGGTTCGAGGCGCGGCCCGCGGTGGTCGCCGCGTTGCGCGAGCAGGGCCGGATCGTCGCGGAGAAACGGCCGTACGTGCACGCGGTCGGGCACTGCTCCCGCTGCGACACGGTCGTCGAGCCGCGGCTGTCGCTGCAGTGGTGGGTCAAGGTCGCGGAGCTGGCGCAGGCCGCTGGCGACGCGGTGCGCGACGGGCGTACCAAGATCCACCCGGCGGAGCTGGAGAAGCGGTACTTCGACTGGGTCGACAACATGCACGACTGGACGATTTCCCGCCAGTTGTGGTGGGGGCACCGGATCCCGGTCTGGTACGGGCCGGACGGCGAGGTCGTGTGCGTGGGTCCGGACGAGCAGCCTCCCTCTGGCGACGGGTGGACGCAGGACCCGGATGTGCTCGACACGTGGTTCTCGTCGGGGCTGTGGCCGATGTCGACGCTGGGCTGGCCGTCGGAGACCGCGGATCTGGCTAAGTTCTATCCGACCAGCGTGTTGTCCACTGGGTACGACATTCTGTTCTTCTGGGTTGTCCGGATGATGATGTTCGGCGTGCAGCAGATGGACGGGCGGCAGCCGTTCGACCATGTTTATCTGCACGGGCTGATTCGCGATGCTAACGGCAAGAAGATGTCCAAGTCGCGCGGGAATGTCATTGATCCGCTGGAGTGGATGGACGCTTACGGGGCGGACGCCACTCGGTTCACTCTTGCTCGCGGGGCCAATCCGGGGACGGATATGGCGTTGGCCGACGAGTGGGCCGCTGGGTCGCGGAATTTCTGCACGAAGCTGTGGAATGCCAGCAAGTTCGCGATGATGAACGGGGCGACCGTTGAGGGGTCGTTGCCGGATGCTTCGGAGTTGACTGAGTCGGATCGGTGGATTCTCGGGCGGCTCGCGTCGCTGGTGTCCGAAGTGGACGGGTTGTTCGAGGACTTCCAGTTCGCCAAGGTTGCCAATGCGTTGTACCAGTTCACGTGGAACGAGTTGTGCGACTGGTATTTGGAGCTGGCCAAGGTTCAGCTGTACCAAGGGGATTCCGCGCGGGTTGAGGCTACGCGGAAGGTGCTTGGGCATGTGCTGGACACTGTGCTGCGGTTGCTGCACCCGTTTGTGCCGTTTGTGACGGAGAAGCTGTGGACTGCGTTGACTGGTGGCGAGTCGTTGGTGATCGCCGAGTGGCCGAAGGCGGTTGAGGGGTATGCGGATTCGGTCGCGGACGCTCGGATTGCTGATGTGCAGAAGCTGATTACCGAGATTCGGCGGTTCCGGGCTGATCAGGGGTTGAAGCCTGGGCAGAAGGTTGCTGCTCGGTTGGCTGGGGAGGCGTTCCCGGCTGGGCACGAGGCTGGGATTCGGTCGTTGGTGCGGCTTACTGAGCCTGAGGATGGGTTCTCGGTCAGTGCTTCGTTGGAGGTCGCGCTGGCTGGTGGCGTGGTGACGGTGGAATTGGATACTTCCGGGACCATTGACGTTGCTGCTGAGCGGAAGCGGTTGGAGAAGGATCTCGGGGCTGCGCGGAAGGAATTGGCGCAGACTGAGGGGAAGCTTGGGAATGAGGCGTTTATTGCTAAGGCGCCGGAGCAGGTGATTGAGAAGATCAAGGTGCGGCGGGAGACTGCTGTTGCCGATATCGGGCGGATTGAGGCTCGGTTGGCTGCGTTGCCTGCGTCCTGAGGTCTCTCGCTCGGCTCGTCGCCTGGCGGCGACATTGCGCCGGGCGGCCCCCAACCCCGAAAGCCGATTGTGCTGACGGTTCGGGGGTGGATTTAAAAGGGGGAAAGATGACATGACAAACACCCCCCAACCC
>NZ_JBSFNS010000203.1:0-7863 GCF_053587275.1 Amycolatopsis sp. NPDC003676 | reverse complement strand
AGAAACTGCGATACCGGGTTTTCGCCGAGGAGATGGGGGCGGAACTGCATTCCCCGGAGCCCGGCCGGGATGTCGACTACTTCGACGAATTCTGCCCTGACCGGGTGGCCACTAGCCCTTCACCATCGCCGGCCGAGGCCTACGCTGCCTCCCGTCGCCGCGCCAAGCATCCCCAGCTGACCCGGTTTTCCGCCGAATCGGCCTTCGAATTCGACGATTTCCAGATCCGCGGCTGCGAAGCGCTCGAAGAGGGCCACGGCGTCCTGGTCTGCGCCCCCACCGGAGCCGGCAAGACCGTGGTCGGCGAGTTCGCCGTCCACCTCGCCCTCGCCGAGGGCCGCAAATGCTTCTACACCACGCCGATCAAGGCCTTGTCGAACCAGAAGTACGCCGACCTCGTCGAACGCTACGGCAACGACGCCGTCGGCCTGCTCACCGGCGACACCTCGATCAACGGCAACGCCCAGGTGGTCGTCATGACCACCGAGGTGCTGCGCAACATGCTCTACGCGGGCAGCTCCTCGATCCCCGAACTCGGCTACGTCGTCATGGACGAGGTCCACTACCTCGCCGACCGCTTCCGCGGCGCGGTGTGGGAGGAAGTGATCCTCCACCTGCCCGAACACGTCCGCGTCGTCGGCCTGTCCGCCACCGTCAGCAACGCCGAGGAATTCGGCGAATGGCTCGTCGAGGTCCGCGGCGACACCACCGTCGTCGTCGACGAGCACCGCCCGGTCCCGCTGTGGCAGCACATGCTCGTCGGCAACCAGCTGCTCGACCTGTTCGCCGGCCAGAACGAGGCCGACCCGGGGGAGCAGCTGCGGATCAACCCCACGCTGCTGCGCAAAACCGACGACATGGGCCGGTTCGCGCCGAACTTCCGCGGACCGCGCGGCGGCCGCCGCGGAGCCCCGCCGCGCGGGCCCCGGTTCCGGCCCCCGTCGCGCGTGGACGTCGTCGAACGGCTCGACCACGCCGGGCTGCTGCCCGCGATCGTGTTCATCTTCTCCCGCGCCGGCTGCGACGCCGCGGTCGCCCAGTGCGTCCGCTCCGGCCTGCGGCTCAACGGCCCCGAACAAGTCGAGGAGATCCGCCGGATCGTCGACGCCCGCACCGCCGAACTGCCCGAGGGCGACCTCGGCGTCCTCGGCTACTGGGAATGGCGCGAGGCGCTTGAACGCGGTTTCGCCGGCCACCACGCCGGGCTGCTGCCCGCGTTCAAGGAAACCGTCGAGGAACTGTTCGTCCGCGGCCTGGTCAAGGTCGTGTTCGCGACCGAAACTCTCGCGCTCGGCATCAACATGCCCGCCCGCACCGTCGTGCTCGAACGGCTCGTGAAATACAACGGCGAGGCGCACGTCGACCTCACGCCGGGCGAGTACACGCAGCTCACCGGCCGCGCCGGCCGCCGGGGCATCGACATCGAAGGCCACGCCGTCGTCTCCTGGCAGCCCGGCGTCGACCCGAAGGCCGTCGCCGGCCTCGCCTCCACCCGCACGTACCCGCTGCGCTCGTCGTTCCGCCCCGGCTACAACATGGCGGTCAACCTGGTCGCCCAGGTCGGCGCGGACGCCGCCCGCGACCTGCTGGAACAGTCGTTCGCGCAGTTCCAGGCCGACCGGTCGGTCGTCGGCACCGCGCGGAGGATCGAACGCAACAAGGAAGCCCTCAAGGGCTACACCGACGCGATCTCCGGCGACTTCGAGCAGATGCTCGAGTACGTCGAACTCCGCGCGCAGATCTCCGCCCGCGAGAAGACCCTGTCGCGGCAGAACACCTCCTCCCGCCGCGCCGAAACCGCCCAATCGCTGGAGAAACTGCGCAAGGGCGACGTCATCCCGGTCCCGGCCGGCCGCCGCGCCGGGCTCGCCGTGGTCGTCGACCCCGGCCTCGACCCGATCCGCGAACCGCGCCCGGTCGTCGTCACCGAGGACCGCTGGTCCGGGCCGCTGTCGGTCGCCGACTTCCCGGCCCCGGTCGAAGCGCTCGGCCGGATCAAGCTGCCCAAGCACATCGAACTGCGCTCGCCCAAGACCCGCCGCGACATCGCCTCGTCGCTGCGCAACGCCGGCATCGCCCTGCCCGGCCGCCAGCGCCGCCGCACCGCGGCCGCCGACGACGCCGAACTCGCCTCGCTGCGCCGCGCCCTGCGCGCCCACCCCTGCCACGGCCTCGCCGAACGCGAGGCCAACCTCCGCTGGGTCGAGCGCTACCAGCGGCTCTCCGCCGAAACCGAACAGCTCGAACGGAAAGTCGCGGCCACCACCCACTCCCTGGCCCGTGCGTTCGACCGGATCCTGCGGCTGCTCGGCGAACGCGGCTACGTCCGCCCCGGCGACGGCGAGGACCGCGTCACCGAACACGGCCGCCGCCTCACCCGCCTCTACAGCGAATCCGACCTGCTCGCCGCCGAATGCATCCGGCACGGCGTCTGGACCGGCCTCGGCCCGGCCGAACTCGCCGCCGTCGTGTCCACGCTCGTGTTCGAGGCCCGCCGCGACACCGCGGGCGAACCCCGGCTGCCCGGCGGCGCGGTCCCCGGCGCGTGGCAGGAAACCAGCAGGCTGTGGGTCGAACTCACCGAGGACGAACGCCGCCACCGCCTCGACCGCACCCGCGAACCCGACGCCGGCTTCGCGTGGCCGGTCTACCGCTGGGCGCGCGGCGAATCCCTGGAGAAGGTCCTCACCGCGGCCGAGACCAACGGACAGGAGCTGTCCGCGGGCGACTTCGTCCGCTGGTGCCGCCAGGTCATCGACCTGCTCGACCAGATCCGCGACGTCCTCGGCAAGGAAGACCCGGTCGGTTCGGCGGCTGCGCAGGCGGTCCGGGCGCTGCGCCGCGGCGTAGTGGCCGCGGGCGCGGCATGACCACTTGGGCACACCTTCGCAGCGACTGCGCGCGGACACGTGTGCCAGGTCCAGACCTGTGGTTGGATCGCGCACGACACCCCCGGCCCGGCCCGCGGGTGCGGACACACGAAGGCGGAGGCCAACGATGAGCACGCCGTATGGCGGCAACGACCCGCGGCAGCAGCCCCAGTACGGGCAACAGCCCTACGGCCAGGACCCGCAATACGGGCAACAGCCGGGCGGCGCGTACCCGCAGAGCGGGCCGCAGCAGCAGCCGTACCCGCCCCAGCAGTACGGGCAGCAGCCCTACGGTCAAGACCCGCAGTACGGCCAGCAGCCGGGCGGCTACCCCCAACAGCAGCAGCCCCAGCAACCCCAGTGGGGCCAGCAGCCGCCGCCGTACGGGCAGCAGCCGCAACAGCCGCAACAGCCCTATGGCCAGCAGCAGTACGGCGAACCGCAGCAACAGCAGTACGGCGGTCAGCAGCCCGGCCAGTACGACTACGGCCAGCCCAGCGGAGCCGCGCCGGAATCCTCGGGCGGGTCGAAGAAGGGCCTGTTCATCGGGATCGGTGCGCTCGTCGTCGTGGTGGCCGTCGTGGCGATCCTCGGCTTCGTCGCGCCCGGCTTCTTCAAGACCCAGGTCTTCAACAACAACCAGATGCAGACCGACGTCGCGAAGATGCTCACCGACACCTACAAGATCCAGGGCGTCAGCGGAGTCACCTGCCCGGCCGAGCAGAAGGTGGAGGACGGCGCGAAATTCGAATGCACCGCCACCGTCAACGGCAAACCCCAGCAGGTGCCGATCACCGTCAAGGGCACCGACGGCAACTACGAGGTCTCGCCGCCCGCCGCCAAGTGACCCGATTCAATTCAGTGGCGATCGCGGGGCCGCCCCCGCGATGATCGGGGCATGAGCGACCGCACCGTCCGCATCCTCCGTCCCGACGAGCAGCGCGGGGCCTGGGACCTGTTCCGGGCCGCGCTGCACGTCCAGCCCGGCACCGACGAGGACTGGGACCGCGTCTCCAAGGCGTACCAGGCCGAGCGCAGCTGGGGCGTTTTCGAACCGGACCTGATCGGCACCGCCCGGTCCTTCGACGCGGAAATGGTCGTCCCCGGCGGCGCGCGGCTCCCGCTCGCCGCGGTCACCGGCGTCGGCGTCCGGGCCGGACGGACCCGGCGCGGCGTGCTCAGCGCGCTGCAGGCCGCGCAACTGGCGGACCTCGCCGAACGAGGCGTCGCGCTTTCCCTGCTGTACGCGTCGGAAGGCGCGATCTACGGCCGCTACGGCTACGGTGTCGCGACCCTCGCCAAACGGGTCGTGGTCGACCGGCACCGGGCGCAGCTGCGCCCGGACGTGCCGGCCGGGGGAGAGGTCACCGTCCTCGGCGTCGACGAGGCCGCGCCGAAGTGGCCGGAACTGTATGCCGCGACCGCGATGGGCCGCGTCGGCGCGATGACCCGGTCCGAGGTCTACTGGCCGGCGTACGAGGCATCGCTGCGTCGCCGCGCGAAGCTGCTTCAGACCGCAGTGCACCGCGGCCCCGACGGAGACGACGGGTTTCTGACCTACTACGTCGAGGAAGACGCCAACGAGCACGCCAAACTGAACGTGATGGCGTTCCACTACGCCAACCCGGCCGCGTTCGCCGGACTGTGGCGGTTCCTGCTGTCGGTCGACCTGGTCGACGAGATCGTCCTCGCGATGCGCCCGCTCGACGAACCGCACGCGCTGCTGTTCGCCGACCCCCGGATGGCGAAAACCGAAAGCACCGACGACGAATGCTGGCTCCGGCTGGTCGACGTGCAGGCCGCGCTCGCCGCCCGCGCCTACGGCCCGGCCGAGCCCGTTGTCATCGAGGTGTTCGACCGGTCGCTGCCCGGCAACGACGGCCGCTACCGCATCGGGCCGGACGGAGCCTCGCGCACGGACGCGGAACCCGCGCTGCGGCTCTCCGCGGACACGCTCGCGATGCTGTACTTCGGCACGTGGCGCGCGTCCGCGCTCGCCGGCACCGGCCGGATCGAGGTGCTCGACCCGGCCGCGCCCGAGGCCGCCGACGTTCTCTTCGGCACGCGCGAATCGGTGTGGTGCGGTACGTTCTTCTGACCGTTGACCAGACGTTTCGCGCAGAGGAGCGGGTTTCATGCGCGCCGTGCCGGTGCTGCTGTTGTGCGGCTTGGGAATGCTCGCCGCCGCGGGCTGCGACAGCGGGACGCCCCCGCCTCCGGTCCACACCGTCACCGTCACGCCGAACAGCCCCGCGGAGCCGGGCGTCGCGTCGTCGTCGGCGCCCAGCTCGTCGGAAGCGATGCGGGTGTTCGATTCCCGGGTGATGGCCTCGGCCGTCACCCGGCTCCTCACCACCGACTACAAGATGACGAACGTCGGCACGGTGTCCTGCCCCGACCGGCAGCCCGTCGCCGACGGCTCGCGGTTCCAGTGCACTGTGGACATCGCGGGCGCGACGAAACACGTCCCCATCACGGTGACCGGCGCGGACGGCAAGTACCGCGTCGACCCGCCCCAGTGATTCGGCCACGGTAAATCCGATGGCCGCGCGGCGGCCGCATTGGTTCAATCGGGTCATGAGCGACTACGTGGTACGCCAGATCACCGACGCCGAAAGCCGCGAGACCTTCAACCTTCTGGTGCGTTCCCTGCACGGAAACCCGCCCTCGGACGAGCGCTGGGCGAAGGTCGGCGACTCCTGGACGGCGGACGGCCGGACCGGAGCGTTCCACGACGGCGAAGCCATCGGCATCGCCAGCTCGTTCGCCACCACGCTCACCGTCCCCGGCGGCGCCGCGGTGCCGATGGGCGCGGTCGACGGCGTCGGCGTCCGCGCGGACTGGACCCGCCGCGGCGTGCTCACCGCGATGATGGACCGGCAACTGCACGACTTCGTGCGGCGCGGCCACGTCGTCGCCGCACTGCACGCGAGCGAAGCGCTGATCTACGGCCGTTTCGGCTACGGCGTCGCGACCCGCATGGCCACCCTGCAGATCAAGCAACCCGCCCCATTGCGCGAAAACGTCGACCTCCCCGGCCGGGTCCGGCTGCTCGCCACCGACGAGGCAATCGCGACGATTCCCTCGCTGTACCAACGAATCGACACCCACCGCCCCGGCATGATCGCCCGCCCGGAACTCTGGTGGCCGATCGCGTTCAACTGGCACCTCCATCCGGACGGCGGCAACCACCGCGTCGCTGTCCACACTGGACCGAACGGCGACGACGGCTTCGCGGTGTTCCACGTCGTGCCGCAGAACAGCTACCTCGACCCGGAGCGCGGCGCGGCGCTCGAAGTCCACGAGCTGCACGCGGCGAACCCGGAAGCGCTGGCCGGGCTGTGGCGGTTCCTGCTGTCGGTCGACCTGATCGAGGTCGTGCACGCGCGCAACCGTCCGGTGGACGATCCGGTGGGCCTGCTGCTCGTCGACCCGCGCCGGGTGCACACGACCGGCCTCGACGACGAACTGTGGCTGCGGTTGATCGACGTGCCCGCAGCGCTCGCCGCACGCACTTACGGGTCGCCGGAACCGGTGGTGCTGGAGGTGAACGACCGGATGCTGCCGGACAACCGCGGCCGTTACCGGGTCAGCAGCAGCGGGGTCGAGCGCACGGAGGCCGAGGCGGATCTGCGGCTCGACGTCGACACCTTGGCGATGCTGTACCTCGGCGCGTGGGAAGCCGGTCCGCTCGCTCTGTCGGGCCGGATCGCCGGTGCGAGCGCGGAAACGCTGGCCCGCGTGGACGCGCTGTTCCGGACCGGGACCCAGCCCTGGACCGGCACGCACTTCTGAAGCCGCGATTCCGTTGAGCGGCCTAGGTTCCACCTTCGGGAACCTAGGCCGTCGGCGATCAGGCTCCCGGCAGCGCCGCCAGCAACCGCTCCACTGAACGGCCCAAATTCCAGCGCTCGGCCAGCTCTGCCACCCGCTCCGGATCGGCGGGCGCGGTCGGCACCGCGTCCGGCCCGGACTGCTCGACCGGCGCGTCCACCGCGACCCGCACCACCGTCGGCGCGACGGCCAGGTAGTCCGCGGCGTCGGAGAGCCGCAGCCGGGTCTTCAACGGCACCCGCGAATCCCCGGCCGAGGACGCGGCGACGAGTTCCTCCAGCGACCCGAACTGGGTGATCAGCTTCGCCGCGGTCTTCTCGCCGATCCCGGCCACCCCGGGCAGCCCGTCCGACGGGTCGCCGCGCAGGGCGGCCATGTCGGCGTAAGCGGGCCCGGCCTGTTCGACCGGAACGCCGTACTTCTCGGCGATTTCCCGCTGCCCCAGCACTTCCGCCTTCGCCCAGCCCTTGCCGACGTACACGACCGACGTCGGCGTCGGCTCCTCGCGCACCAGTTGGAACAGGTCGCGGTCGCCGGTGATCACCTCGACCGGCGCGTCCTTCTCCCGCGTCGCGAGCGCGCCGATGACGTCGTCCGCCTCGTACCCGGCCGCTTCCGCGACGGCGAACCCGAACGCCTCCAGCACTTCCAGGATGATCGGCACCTGCGGGGTCAGCGTGTCGGGCACCTCCTCGACGTCCGCCCCGCCGTCCCCGGCCTCGGCGACCCGGTGCGCCTTGTAGCTCGGCAGCAGATCGGTGCGGAACTTCGGCCGCCAGTCGGCGTCGAGACAGGCGACCAGCCGCGACGGACGGCGGTCGGTCAGGATGCGCGCGATCGTGTCGGTGAACCCGCGCACGGCGTTGACCGGCGTCCCGTCGGGCGCGGTCATCGAATCGGGCAGCGCGTAGAACGAGCGGAAGTAGAGGCTCGCGGAATCGAGGAGAGCGAGTGGTCCGGTCACCCGCACAGCCTGCCACGTCCGGGCCGCGTTGCCCCGAAACCGGCGCCGGGCGCGTCCGGTCCGTGAAGGGCTCCTTGCGGGAATCTGATTCCCTCAAGGAGCCCTTCACGGACTACGTCCGCGGTCGTCGCGCGGGACTTCGGCCGGATGACCGGGGCGGCACGCCGGGTTGGGGAGGACGGGCGGGCTGCGCCG